>CAVGKN010000264.1:0-2004 GCA_963629855.1 Lachnospiraceae bacterium | reverse complement strand
GCCGGAGATCGAGACGCTCTTCATGATGCCGAGCGAGAACCTCGCCTACGTCACCGCGTCCACCGTGCGCGAGATCGCCCGCTACGGCGGCGACACGTCGTCCTTCGTCACCCCGGCCGTGCAGAAGCGCATCGCCGCCCTGCAGCGGCAAAGGAAGGGCTAGACCATGGACGAGAAGCTCATCATCGACGTGGCGCGGCTCGACCGCGACGGGGAATCGTTCACGGGCGTGGTGGACGACGCCGTGCTGGAGATCGACGGCGAACTGCTGCGCGCCTTCGGCGGCATCCGCTACGAGATCTTCGTGCAGCGCTTCGGCACGGAGCTGCTCGCACGCGGCACCCTCGCGCAGGATTTCGACGCCGTCTGCTCCCGGTGCGGCGGCGACTTCGACTTCACGGTGACCGTGGACGACTTCACCGCCAGCGTGGAAGTCGACGACACCACGGAGTTCGCCGATTTGACGGATGAACTCAGACAGAGTATAATATTGGCTTTGCCGTCATACCCGGTCTGCCGGCCTGACTGCCGCGGCGTGTGCCCGATCTGCGGGAAGAACCTCAACGAGGGCTCCTGCACCTGCAAGCACGTCGAACGCGACAGTCGCTGGGGGGCGCTCGACGCCCTTGGACTGGGGACGCAAGAAGAACAAGATCGTTGAGTCGAACAAACAGAAAGAGAATGCATCATGGCATCACCTAAGAACAAGAAGTCCAAAATGCGCAAGCGCCAGCGCGTTGCCCAGCTCGAGAAGGCGACGCTCGCGGAAGTCCAGGCGTGCCCGAACTGCGGTGGCATGAAGCAACCGCACCACGTGTGCCCGACCTGCGGCATGTACAACGGCCGTCAGGTCCTGTCCATTTCGGCCAAGTAAGGGTCGGTATGACGCGCGTTGCGCTCGATGCGATGGGCGGCGACAAGGCTCCGGGCGAAATCGTCCGGGGCGGCGTCGAGGCCGCCGTTGGCCTGGAGGACGTGAAGGTCATCCTGGTCGGCGTGCAGGAGGCGATCGAGGCCGAGCTGGCCAAGTACCCGAAGGACGTGGAGAAGGCCCGCAAGCTGGGCCGTCTCGACGTCGTGCCGGCCACCGAAGTCCTGGAAATGGACGACGAGCCGGCGCGCTCGGTGCGCGCGAAGAAAGACTGCTCGATCAACGTCGCCATGCGGCTCGTGAAGGAGGGGAAGGCGGATGCGTTCGTATCCGCCGGCAACTCCGGGGCCGTGTCGGCGAGCGCGATCTTCAATCTGGGGCGCATCCGGGGCGTGCACCGGCCCGCGATCGCTGCCATTCTGCCCACGCGGCGGCCCATTCGTCCCCTGCTCCTTCTGGACGCGGGGGCGAACATGGACTGCCACTCGGACTGGCTTGTGCAGTTCGCGATCATGGGCAGCGCCTATTCCAAGGCGGTCCTGCGCCGCACGAAGCCGCTTGTGGGTCTTCTCTCCATCGGGACGGAGGACTGCAAGGGCAACGAGATGACGAAGGAGACGTTCCCCCTGCTCAAGGAGGTGAAGGGCATCGACTTCCGCGGCAACGTGGAAGGCCATGACATCTTCCAGGGGCAGACGGACGTGGTTGTGTGCGACGGCTTCGTGGGCAACGTCGTGCTGAAGACCGCCGAATCGCTCGCGCATGCCGTGGGGTACTTCCTGAAGAAGGAGTGCTTCAAGGGCATTTCCCGCATTCTCGGCGCGGTGCTGCTGAAGGGCGCGTTCAAGTCGCTCAAGCAGCAGCTCGATCCGGACATCTACGGGGGCGCGCCGCTGCTGGGCGTGCCGGGCGCGGTGATCATTTCCCACGGCTCCTCCACGCACAAGGCGATCTACCACGCCGTGCGCGTGGGCGCCAACGCGGCGCGCAACGACGTCACGGGCCTCATCGCCCGCGCGATCGAGGACTACGAGTCCTCGCGCAAGACGCTCTAGCGTCGTGTCGCTTCATTTCCCTTCGGGGCGTTGCACAGCCTGGTAGTGCGTCTGCTTTGGGAGCAGAATGTCGGAGGT
>CAVGKN010000263.1:1579-2027 GCA_963629855.1 Lachnospiraceae bacterium | reverse complement strand
CTCGACCGTGTCCTCGATCCACGTCGTCAGCTGCCAGTCCGCGTTCGCGTGGCAAATGTTGAAGATGAAGTTGGCGAGGATCTGGTTGCCGTGCTGGGTGTGGACGACCTCCGGATGGAACTGGATGCCGAAGAAACGCTTCTCCTCGTTGCGGATCGCCGCGTAGGGGCAGTTCGCCGAGGTCGCGCTGACCTTGAAGCCGGCGGGAATCTCCGCCACGCGATCGCCATGGCTCATCCAGACGACGAAGTTGTCGGGCAGGCCCTTGAAGAGTTCGTTGCCCGGCGTGACGGTCATCTCGGTCTTGCCGTATTCGCGGCTCTCGCCGGGCTTGACCTTGCCGCCGAGCACGTGGCTCATCAGCTGCATCCCGTAGCAGACGCCGAGCACGGGCACGCCGAGCTCGAAGAGGCCGCGGTCGATGCCGGGCGCGCCGTCCTCGAACACG
>CAVGKN010000263.1:0-1530 GCA_963629855.1 Lachnospiraceae bacterium | reverse complement strand
GCCGTCCTCGAACACGCTGTTCGGGCCGCCGGAGAGGATGATGCCCTTCGGCGCGTAGGCCTTCGCGCGTTCGGCCGTGATGTTGAACGGCACGATCTCGGAATAGACGTGCTGCTCGCGAATGCGACGCGCGATGAGCTGCGTGTACTGGGAACCGTAGTCGAGGATGATGATCTTGTCCATGATGTTTTTCTGAGGGTGAACGGTGAAAGGGAAATCAGCGGAACGTGGCGCGGCAGTAGATGCCGGAGGGACAGGGGCGGCCGCGGCCTTCGAGCAGCATCTCGCCGCTCTCCACGCGCGTCGCCGCCGGGAAGGCCTGACCGATGATGTTCTCCGCCACGAGGCCGGAAAGGCCGGGCGTGTGGGAGGAGAAGAGGATGAAGAGCGGCGTGTCGGAGAGCACGCCCTTCACAAGGTCGATCGTCTCGGAAAGGTCGCGCTCGATCTTGTACGTCTCGCCGTTCGCGCCGCGCCCGAACGTGGGCGGATCGAAGACGACGCCGTCATAGCGACGGCCGCGCCGGATCTCGCGCCGCAGGAACTTGTGCACGTCGTCCGCGATCCAGCGGATGGGATGGTCGGCGAGGCCGTTCAGCGCGGCGTTGTCGCGCGCCCACTGCACCATGCCCTTCGAGGCGTCGAGGTGGCAGACTTCCGCGCCGCCGAGCGCGGCCGCGAGCGTGCTGCCGCCCGAATAGGCGAAGAGGTTCAGCACGCGCGGACGCGCGTCGCCCCGCAGCGCCGTCTGCACGGTCTCGCGGATCCAGCGCCACTGCGCACGCTGTTCGGGGAAGATGCCGAGATGGCCGAAGTCCGTGCCGGAAAGGCGGAAGACGATGCCCGCCGTCGTGATCGTCCAGTCCTTGGGCAGGGCGCCGCGGCCGTGCCAGCGGTTGCCGTCCTCGCGATCGAAGGTGGCGGTGGCGCGCGACCAGGCATCCGCGTCGGCAGGCCTCCACAACGCCTGCGCGCACGGGCGCACAAGCGAAATGCGCCCGAAACGCTCGTACTTGCGCCCGTCGCCTGCGTCAATCAGTTCGTACTCGTCCTTATCCATGTGAGGAGGTAGTCTACCAAGTCCTCTTCGCGTTGTAAAGCAGGTACGGCCGACGCATTTGCGAGAGGGTCAGCCCTCTCGAACGAGGGTGGAGTCATTTTAATGCGTCGGCCGTAGGACGCGCGCCCTTTCCGAGCGCCTACTCCGCCTTGATCGCGGGCGAGGCCGGCAGTGCGAGCCGGAAGCCAAGACTGTCGAGGTAGGTGGTGGGCGGGAGGTAGCGGCGTTGGGCAGCGCGGCAAGCGTTGGCAGCGTCGTTCCAGCATCCACCCCGGCGCACACGACCCGATGCCGCGTCACCGGAGAGTGTCTTTGCCGGCGTGGACGGATCAACATTCACCGCACCCCCAAACGCTGTGATATCCGCCTGGTGCCAGTCGAGGCACCACTCCCACACATTGCCGTGCATGTCGTAGAGACCCCAACTGTTCGGCGCGTAGGAGCCCACGATCGCCGTGCCGTTCGTCACG
>CAVGKN010000262.1:0-2044 GCA_963629855.1 Lachnospiraceae bacterium | reverse complement strand
CAGCTGCGTGTAGGCCGTCAGCTGCGACTGCTGCGTCTTGCGCCCGATCGCGATTTCCGTGAGCATGAGCGTGAAGCCCAGCGTGACGACGAGCCCGAGGTAGACGACGATGAACATGCCGCCGCCGTATTGCGCCGCCAAATAGGGAAACCGCCAGAGATTGCCAAGACCGATTGCGCTCGCCGCGGCGGCGAGAACGAAGGCCAGCTGGCCCGACCAGGATGCACGTTGCTGGGACATAATGGAATGTGAAACTGAAGGATTGAAAAAACGAATGAACGGAAAAATTTGAACGAAAGAGGTTGAAGGACGCGCCCGAGAGCGCGCTCTTCAACCTCTCGCGTGATCAGAGTCGATCCACGGCTTAGAAGTCGTAGTAGACCGTGAACTGGAGACGGTGGTCGTCGGCGTCGTCGCCGTACGCTTCGTCGTACTTCGTGGTCAGGTACGCGTACTCCAGACCGAAATGGAGGTTCGCGGTAAGCTGATAGAAGGCGTCGACGTAGGCGCGGTCGTTGTAGAGGCGGCCGCTGTCGTACTTCGCCTCGCGGTCGGTCGGATCGTCGAAGCCGTAGCCGATCGCGAACGACCAGGTGTCGTTCAGGTCGTAGCGCAGATCCACGAAGCCGCCGATGGTGGAGACCTCGCGGCCCTTGCGGGTGGGATCGCGGAACGCGACCTTCTGGCCGATGCCCGCCTGCACGCCGCCGAGGTTCTCGCCCGCGAAGATCTGGCCCGTGAGCGTGAACTGACCGAACGGCACCGAACCGGCGATCAGGACCATGTCGCTGTCGTACTCGTCGCTGTGGCCGAGGAAGCTGTCGCTCTCCGCGTCGTAACGGCGGCTCTTGTCGCGGCCGTACTGCCCGCCCACGCCAATGAGCCAGCGCTTGCCGCTGTCGTCTTCCCACGGCGCCTTGTGGTCGTAGACCACCGCGCCTTCGAGGAGGCACCAGCCGCTCTGCTCGTTGTCCTGCGTGCCGTCGCCATCGCGGTCGCCGCCCATGCCCGGGCCGTTCTTCACGAGACCCACGCGCACTTCAAGCGAGCTGTCCTCGTCGAACTCCCACTTCTTCGTGACGCGGATCTGCGGGCTGCGGCGATAGGGATAACCGGTGTTCTCCATCCAGGCGCCGTCGATTTCCTGCGGCGAGACCATCTTCCAGAGGTGCCAGGTCTGACCGAACAGGAACTGCCAGCCGCTCTCGTGCTCAACCGTCCAGTAGAGGTGGCGCACGTGGAAGTCGGTGTGGTTGGCGTCGTCGCCGGCGAGGTCGAACTCGAACTTGCCGCCCATCTTCCAGCCCTTGTAGGACTCAGGCGAGTAGAGGTTGAAGCCGAGGATCGAGTCGTTCACGCTGAGCGTGGACGTGTGATCGCCGTTGTGGTTCTTCACGTAGCGGTTGCTGCGCGGCCGCACGTAGTCCGTGTACATCGGATAGTCGGTGCCGGCCGTGTTGTGCACGCCCTCGAGCACGAGGTAGCCGTAGGGCTCGAACTGCATGCCGCTTTCGGTGAGCGGCTGGAAGATGCCCGCGGTGGCGTCGGCCAGATAGAACTTGCGGCCGTCGGCCATCGTCCAGATGCGGCCGGTCTCGTTCGTCTCGGTGCCCTCGCCGGGCGTAATGGTGCGCGCGCTCGCGTTGGCGGCGGCGACCTGTTCGACCTTGGCGACGGTGGCCTGCTGCTTGCCTTCAAGTTCGGCAATGCGCTTGGCCTGCGCCTCGATTTTCGCGTTCTGCTGCTGAATGAGCGCCTTAAGCGCCTGCAGGTCGGCCTGCGTGACAGCATCCGTTGGCGCGGCTTCCACGGAGGCCACAAGCCCCGCGCAGAAACCCAGCGTGATCAGTGTTCTTTTCATCGTATTAGACCCGTATGAGGATTTTGCTCCTTGGTTGAAAAGCCCATAGTATACCACAAAACCGCCCAACCGCGCAAGTGTCAATCGCATATGTGCGTAATGGGTTACTCAAGTTCGCGCGCGAACTTGAGTAACCCGCGTGAGGGGTACGCTTCGCTGGGGGTGAGGGCTTTAGGGTTTCGT
>CAVGKN010000261.1:0-2077 GCA_963629855.1 Lachnospiraceae bacterium | reverse complement strand
TCGGCGGGCGGCACGAGACCGCCGCCGTTGGCGTAGCACACGATGTGGCCCTTCTCAAGCAGCCACATGATGTGCGCCTTGGCGTTCTCCGTCTTCGCGGCGTCGCCCGCGCCGAGGGCGGTGACGACGGCGGCCGGGCTCTGATCCGGATGCGCCTCCACGTAGTGCACGAGCTCCGCGAGCTCGGGAATCGCGTGGGCCGTGTCGAGCGGCGTGGGCTTCACGGACGTGACGAACTCCGGGCCGCGCGGATCATTGGCGCGGAAGAACTGCAGCTTGCGGTGGTGGAACGCGCCGCGCAGCGCGTAGACGAGCGACGCGGGGAAGCGCTTCTCCTTCGCGAGCGCATCGCGGCACGCAAACAGGAACGCGCGGTTCGTCGACTTGAGCGCCATCTCCGCCGAGAGATCCACCGACTTGGGCGCGGAAAGAAGCGACGGCGCGATCGTGCGGCGGAACTCGAGCTCGGCGGCCTCGCGCTCGAGCGCGGGCGCCGTCGGCGCTTCGGCGGCGGGTGCGGCCTCGGCGGCGGGTTCGGCAGCCGGTTCGACCTTGGCGGCAGCCTTCGCGGCGGCCTCCTGCGCGGGTGTGCCCTTGAGGCGGAAGATCGTCTTCGTGGTCGCCGACGCGCGCCAGGCCTCGACGGCCTCGGGGTCGCGCACCATCTCGATGTGCGCGCGATACGCCTCTTCGCTCATGTTCGGATAGCGCGTGCGCACCATCTCGCGCACGCGGGCGTCGAAGCCATGCAGATTCGGCGGCCCGAGCAGCACGCCCGAAAGACCGCACTTCGCCACGCACGTGAACGCGCCCTTCGGCGCCTCGCACGCGACGTCCTCGCGCACGTAGTAGTCGCCCAGATGCGCCGCGACCACGTGCGCCATCAGTTCGTCTTCGGAGAAGGCCACGAAGCCGCACGCCTTGCACTGGTGGAAGACGATCGGCTCGGCGGCGTCCTTCTTCGGCGTCACGCGCAGCACGCACGCTTCGGGATGATCGAGGAAGAAATGCGCCAGCTGCTTGATCGGATACGCCATGAACGGCGCGGCCTGGATGCGGCGGATGAAATCGCCCAGCTGCTTCTGGCCCGGCAGAATGCGCACGTCCACCGCCATCGCCGGCACGAAGTCCCGGCGCGGGCCGCGGTCGCCGCCGCCAAAGCGCGGACGGTCATCCCGGCGCGGGCCACGGTCGCCGCCCTGGCCAAAGCGCGGACGGTCGTCCCGACGCGGGCCGCGGTCGCCACCACCGAAGCGCGACCGGTCATCCCGACGCGGACCGCGGTCATCGCGGCGCGGGCCGCGGTCGCCGCCGCCAAAGCGCGGACGCGCCTCGCGGGCGTCGTCGGACGCTTCGAACCGCGTGAACTTCGCCGCGTCGCCCGGCTTGCCCTTCGCCCACTCGGGCGTGAAGTCAAACGACCCCAGCGCGCTCAGGTCAAGCGCGCCGGACTGCTTTTCGTTGTTTTCGTCAGCCATTTCTTCTGCCTCTCGGGAATCCCGTCAAAATGCAAGCGCACATTATCGCCTATTTCCGCGCTCTTGTCAATGCCCTGCGGTGCGCCGTCACAAGGAGACGCGCTTCTCCTCCGCCGGCTTTCGGTGCGCAAAACCGGCCGGCAGCCGCGCCTCGTACATGCGCAGCTCATCCTGAAGACGCCGATAGCCGGCATCGTCCTCCAGACGCCGCAGTTCGCTCGCGTGCGCCTCCTTCCACGCGCGATGCGCCGCATTGGCCTCCGCAGCTGCCGTTTGCAGACGCGACATCTTCTGCGTCCACGCCCTGCGTTCGTCAAGTGAAAGGTTCTTCGCGTCGAGCCGCTTGTAGGCCGCGCGCTTTTCGCGGAACGCGCGCGTGGCCGCCACGGCGCGCGCAAAATGCGGACTCTTCGCGCCGTTCTCGCGTATGATCGCCAGACGAAGACGCTCGATCTTTTTCGCGCAGTCCTCATAGCGGCGCAGATCCGCGCGCTGTTCCGGCGTAAGGTCGGCTTCCTCCACCGGCTCCTCCCACGTTGCGGAACCCGACGTTTCCAGAGGCAGCGGCTCCACCTCCACGGCCGCCTCCTCACCCCGCA
>CAVGKN010000260.1:0-2080 GCA_963629855.1 Lachnospiraceae bacterium | reverse complement strand
CGCAGCGCTCGAACGCGATTTCCCGCGCCCCCGTGAGCGAGATCGTGCCGCCGCTATCGCACGCCGCCTGCCAATGCCGGCTTTCGCTCGGCCCGTTCTTCCCGCCCGGCGCCGCGCTGTACACGAACGCGATGTTGCGGAACACGATGTCGTGCACGAACGCGCCCTTGTCCGGATCGCCTCGGAACTCGACGAGCGTGCTCAGGCGCGCGCTCGGCGCCACGACGTCGGCCTTCGCCAGGTCTTCGCCCGGCAGCGGCCGATACAGCGCCTTCCCCGCCTTCGCGTCGTAGAACCACTCGCCGGGCGCGTCGAACGCCGTACGCACGTTCTCGAACGACACAAGCGTCTCCTTCTTGTTCCAGCGCTTCCAGCACGGCTCGTCCCAGTTCTCGTCCCACCAGATCGTCACCGTGCCCGTCTGCGCGTCGATGCCGCGCAGCACGCGCCGCCCGAAGCTCCACTTGTGGACCACGCACATCTGCGCGGTGGCGAGCTCGTCCGGCGCGAGCGCGGCAAGCGCGGCCCTCTCGGCGGCATTCGTGATCGTCACGGTCGCAATGAAACGGTTCTCGACGCCCTTCGCCTTTTTGTTCTTCGGCGCCGTCACGTGCAGGTAGCGCCCCGCGTTCGGCAGACGCGCGCGGTCGGCGCGGCGGCCGTTGACCCACAGCTGCTCGAAATAGGCGGGGGCGCCGTCGGGCGTCTTCGGCAGCGGCGCGGCCCACACGCCGTTGCCCTGATCCTGCCAGCCCGTGAGCGCCGCGCCGCCCGTGAACTCGGCGCCGTCTTCGCCCACCCACGTCACGGGCGCCTGCGGCGTGCCGGAATCGGCAGGCGTGAACGCGAGCGTCTTCGCGAGCACGTAGCGACCCGCCTTTACGCGCACTGTCCATGCCGAAGCGTCGCCCTGCGCCTTGGCGGCGCGGATCTTCTCCAGCGCACCCTGCGGCGAGAGTCCGCCGGGTTCAACGACCAGTTCGCCGCCCGCGGCCGTCAGCGCCGCAGCGGTCACGAGAGCAACCACGCCTTGGATGTTCATTTTCATAGCGGAAGATAGTATAGCATATCGCCGCCGTTCTCAACCTCGACCGCTTCCAGCCGAAGTCAATAGGGGCCGCGCGAGACAAACCCGATGCGCCCACCGTCAAAGCACCTTCTTCGGCAGGAGGCGATTGATCTGCTCGTTGAGCCAGACCGGCAGAATCGAGAGAAGCCACGTCGCAAAGCGCATCGGCCAGGGGAACGCGATCAGGCCGACGTTCCGATCCACGCCGCGCAGGATTTTCCGCGCCGCGACGTCCGCCTCCAGGAAGAACGGCATCGGGCACGTGTTGCCGTCCGTGATGCGCGAGCGGACGAATCCCGGACACACCACGTTGACCTTCGTGCCCTGTGCCGCCAGCGCCCCGCGCAGCGCGAGTCCCCACGTCTTCACGCACGCCTTCGTCGCCGAATAGCTCGGGCACGCCTTGAGCGGACCATATCCCGCGATGGACGCCGTGATGACGATCTGCCGCGCACCGCATCCAATCGCCGCAAGCGTCGTGTTGACGACGCCGCCCACGTTGACGGCGAAGGTGCGCCGGACATTCGCCTCGGTCTCCTCGCCCGTCGAGACGCCTGCATTCGCGAACACGCGATCCAGCGGACCTTGCGCCGAGCAGCGCGTGATCCAGTCGCGCACCGCCGCCTCGTCCGCGACATCGACGACCTCAGACAAAACCTGCACCGCGTCATGTCCCGCCGAACGCGCAGCCGCGCGGCATCGCTCGGCGACCGCCGCAAGCCGCTCCGCGTTGCGTCCGCAGAGGGACAGCGTCTCGCCACGCTTGGCACATTCCTCGGCAAGCGCCGCGCCGATTCCCGAACTCGCTCCTGTAATCAAAGTCTTCATATTCTCAAATGGTAATGGTTGACATGTCCTGCTCCCACTTGTGAATCGTTTTGGTGCATAGTATGCGTCATTCTTCCGCAAAAGTCAAGAGGGGCAGGGCCGACGCATTAAAATGACTCCACCCTCGCTCGAGAGGGCTGACCATCTCGCAAATGCGTCGGCCCAAGTGTTCAGCAGTCCAGC
>CAVGKN010000259.1:0-2084 GCA_963629855.1 Lachnospiraceae bacterium | reverse complement strand
CTTCCAGTACGCCGGCATCGTCGAGGACGGCGTCACGCAGGCGGCGCACCTCTTCCGCGTGCGCAACTACGCCACGCTCGGCGTCTCGGAAAGCGACCTCAAGGAACGCGCGCGTCGGCTCTTCAGCGATCTCGTCGAACAGGAGTACAGCGCGCGCAAGGCGCTCGTGGACGAAACGCCGCGCATTCTCGCCGACTCCGTGTCGCGCGCGCTCGCCGTGCTGCGCAGCGCCCGCCTGCTCGCGCCCGGCGAGCTGCTCGACCTGCTCTCACCCGTGCGTCTCGCGCTCACCTTCGGCTTCCTCGACGGCATCACGCGCGCGGAGGTCACGAAGCTCATGCAGCAGCAAATCGACACGCCCGAGATCCCGCCCCCCGAGAACACCGAGGAGGAACGGCGCATCGACGCGCGCGACGCCCACCTCGCCGACCGCATGAACAAGCGCTTCGCCAACGTGCAGTTCACGCCCCTCGCCTATTCGCATCTTCTGTAAACCCATGAGCACCCAATACACCCCCAATGCCGAACGCGCCCTGGACGGCGCGGTGGCGGCCGCCCACCAGTTCAACCACTCCTACGTGGGCACCGAACACATCCTGTGCGCGATTCTCGCGATTCCCACGTGCGAGGCGTGCCGCCGCTTCGAGCGTCTCGACCTCGACCCCGACCAGCTGCGTCTGCAGCTCGAGACGATGATCGGGCGCGGCGAGCCCGTGCGCACCATCGGCGACCTCCCCTTCACGGCGCGCACGAAGAAGATCCTCGACCTCGCCAAGATCGAGGCCAAGCACCTTTCGAGCGACCTCGTGGGCACGGAGCACATCGTGCTCGCCATGCTGCGCGAAGGCGAATCCGTGGGCGCCCAGGTGCTCTTCGGCCACGGCCTCACGCCCGAGACGTTCCTCGGCGCCGGCAACGACGCCGGCTCCGCCGAGGCGGCCAACGGCGAAGGCGGAGAAGAAGAAGGCGGCGACGGCGAGAACGCCGACGAGAACCCGCTCGGCGCCACCAACAAGGGCAAGGGCAAAAAGGCGCAGGACAAGACGCCCGCGCTCGACACCTTCGGACGCGACCTCACCGCGATCGCGCGCAAGGGCGAGCTCGACCCCGTGATCGGCCGCAAGACCGAGCTGCAGCGTATCGTGCAGGTGCTCTGCCGCCGCACGAAGAACAACGCCGTGCTCATCGGCGAGGCCGGCGTGGGCAAGACCGCCGTGGTGGAGGGCCTCGCGCAGGCCATCGCCGTGGGCGACGTGCCCGAGCGCATGCGCGACCGTCGCGTGATCGCGCTCGACATGGCGCGCGTCGTGGCCGGCACGCAGTACCGCGGCCAGTTCGAGGAACGCCTCAAGCAGCTCATCGAGGAGACGAAGCGCGTCAAGAACGTGATCCTCTTCCTCGACGAAATCCACACCCTCGTGGGCGCCGGCGGCGCCGAGGGCGCCATGGACGCCGCGAACATCCTCAAGCCCGCCCTCGCGCGCGGCGAACTTCAGGTCGTCGGCGCCACCACGCTCAAGGAATACCACAAGTCCATCGAGAAGGACGCCGCGCTCGAACGCCGGTTCCAGTCCATCCTCGTGAACGAGCCCTCCCTCGACGACGCGGTGGCGATTCTCGCCGGCATCGCGCCGCGCTACGAGGAGCACCACAACGTGAAGTTCGCGCCCGAGGCCCTGCGCGCCGCAGTCACGCTCACGGCCCGCTACCTGCCCGCGCGCCTGCTGCCCGACAAGGCCATCGACGCCCTCGACGAGACGGGCTCGCGCGTGCGCCTCAAGACGGCCGTGCGCCCGCCGGACTTCAAGGCCGACGAGGAGGCCATCGCCGAGATCCACGCGAAGAAGGACGCCGCCGTGAAGTCGAGCGCCTTCGAGGAGGCCGCCCGCTGGCGCGATGCCGAGCTCGCCGCCCGCGCCGAGCTCGAGGAGAAGCTCAAGACCTGGCGCGCCGAGCACTCCGAGAAGACGATCGACGTGACGGCGGACGACATCGCCGCCACCGTCGCCTCCATCTCCGGCGTGCCCGTGGAGCGCATGACCGAGTCCACCGCCGGCAAACTGCTCAACATCGAGAAGGAGCTC
>CAVGKN010000258.1:0-2084 GCA_963629855.1 Lachnospiraceae bacterium | reverse complement strand
AAAGCATAGTTTACGATACCTTGCGCCATTCGTCAAGCGCAGAGTCGATGATCTTGTAATGGGTTACTCAAGTTCGCGCGCGAACTTGAGTAACCCATTACAGTCCAACCCCAAGCCCCCTTGACGTTTCAAGCCTCGTCAAATCACCTTGAGCGAATCGATAAACGGAATGAGGACTTTGTGAACGAGGTCGCCGTTGAGGTGGTGGCCGCCCTCGAAGGTCTGCGACATGCCGGGATAATGGCTCTCGAAGATCGGGCGCGCCTCCACCGCGAATTCGTCCGCGTCACCAAAGAGGGCGTGGCAGAAGAGCGCGTCCACTTCGTCGAGGCCGTCGAACTGGTGCGCCTCCATCTCGGCGAAGTGCGCGATGATCTCTTTCGTGATCTGGAAGGTGAGCGCGCCGTCCTGGCGCGGGTTGAGCCACTTGTGGCGGCCCACCGACAGACGCGAGTAGAGTTTCGACATGCCGAACGACGGATTCACGCACACGCGCTCGAAGCCGCGCAGCTGCTGCGCGTACATGGCGCCCATCGAGACGCCCACGATCAGCGCGGGCTGCTCGCGCGCCACGAGCGCGCGCAGCATCGGCAGCGTTTCGGCGGGATCCACGGGCAGATCGGGCGCGAGCACGGCGACCTTGTTCGTCGTTCGCTTCTCCCAGTAGGCGTGGCGCAGCAGGGCGACGGTGCCGTTTGCGCCCGACGATGCGAACCCATGCAAAAAAAGGATCTTTGACATCGCGCGAAAAGTAGAACACGTCAAGTCGCATCGCAGCCGACCATGACGCGGAAGGCGTCGATCTGCTGCGGTTCGCCAATCACGGAGACGCGGTCGTCGGGCTCGAAGCACCAACTCGGGCCGGGGTTGCGGTAGACTTCCTCGCCGCGCCGAATGGCAACCACGTTCGCGCCCGTCTTCGCGCGGATGTCGAGCGAGCGGATGGTCTCGCCCACGGCGGGCGACCCCTGCGGGATCGCGAAGTTCACGTAGTAGTCGCTCGGCACGGTGAGCGTAGCGGTGCGCTCGGCCGCCGTCGAGGTCGCCGCGGCCCGTTCCGCCGCCGCGCGCCGCTTCTCGGCCGCGAGCGCCTCGCCGAAGTGGTAGCCCGCCGCGCGGCCCGCGCGCCGGAAGAACTTCCAGCCGAACACCGCCGCACCCACGAGCACGAGCCACACGCCCGCCTGCACGGCCGGCTCCGGCGGCAGCAGGTTCACGTTCATGAGCACGATCTGCGCGAAGACGAGCAGCACCACCGCGAGCACCACGAAGAACGTGACGATATGCCGCACGGCGAGCCGCCACGCCTTGCCCTGGTGCGTGCCCGTGAGCGACAGGGCGATGTCGCGCCCGAGCGCCTGCGCGAGGCTCACCGCCGGCGCGAGCATGCCCACGAAGACGAGATTCGCGCCGAGGCAGAAGAACACCTTCTTGTGCGCCTCGAAGAACGTGGAGAACGCGGCGTAGTCGAGGTTGCTCAGCATGCTCGCCCCCACGCCCACGCAGAGGTAGAGCGCCGCGAGCACGCCCAGCCACGCCACGCGGCCGCGCAGATGACGCTGCAGACGCGACGGCACGGAGGCCGTGCGGAAGCGGTTGAGCCAGTCGTTGTACGCCGCGAGCCAGCTGCGCACGCGCGTGGGCAGGCGCTTCTCGCACCAGTCGCCCACGGGATCCGACACGCGCAGCATCACCGGGTTGAGCACCGTGGTGAGCAGCGACACGCCCACCACGATCTGGTACATCGGGCTCGCCGTGTCGCCCGTGCTCGTCATGTAGATGAGCGCGACCATGAACGCGAACTCGCCGATCTGCGCAAGGCCGAAGCCCGTCTGCACCGCGTCCTTCACGCGCTGGCCCGTGAGGATGGACATCGTGAAGCAGTTGAGGCCCTTGCCGAACATCACGAGCAGCGTGAGACCGAGAATTGTCGGCAGATGGCGCCAGCACACCGCAGGATCGACGAGCACGCCGATCGTCACGAAGAACACGGCCGCAAACATGTTGCGCATCGGCGCGGCCAGCTCGTGCAGGCGACCGCGCACATCCGCCGACGCGCCGAGCAGGCCCACGAGGAACGCGCC
>CAVGKN010000257.1:0-2100 GCA_963629855.1 Lachnospiraceae bacterium | reverse complement strand
GCCGTAACCCATTACTGCACGATTGGGGCGGATGTGGTATACTAGTCTCTTTCAACTTTGGAGACTTACTCATGGGCGGCTTTTGCGGCGTGACTTCGACAGAGGACTGCGTGTCAGACCTCTTCTTCGGCATTGACTATCATTCGCACCTGGGCACACATCGCGGCGGCATGGCCGTGCTGGAGCCCGAGGGCGCTTTTCTGCGCGCGATCCACAACATCCAGAACGCGCCGTTCCGCACGAAGTTCGACCAGGACTTCGCGCACTTCCACGGCCGCATCGGCATCGGCGTGATCTCCGACACGGACCCGCAGCCGCTCGTGATGGAAAGCCATCTCGGCGTCTACGCGCTTGTCACGGTGGGCCTCGTCGCGAACATGGAGGCGCTCAAGCGCGAGATGTTCGAGAACCGGCGCGCACAGCTGCAGTATTCCACCACGTCCGGCGCGCTCGGGCCGACGGAGCTCGTGGCGGCGATCATCGCCTCGCAGGACACGATCGAGGCGGGCCTCCAGCGCGTGCAGGAGCTCGTGGAAGGCAGCCTCTCGCTGCTGCTCGTGACGGCGGACGGCACGTTCTACGCGATGCGCGACCGCTACGGCCGCACACCCGTGGTGCTGGGGCAGCGCGACGGCGCGATGATCGCGGTGCAGGAATCGTGCGCGCTCGCCAACCTCGGCTACGAGCACGTGCGCGACCTCGGGCCGGGCGAAGTGGTGCAGCTCACGCCGAAGGGCGCGCGCACGGTGGTGGCGCCGCGCGAGACGATGGCGATCTGCTCGTTCCTGTGGGTCTACTACGGCTATCCGGCGTCGTCCTACGAAGGGCGCAACGTGGAAATGGCGCGCTACCGCTGCGGCGGCTTCCTCGCGCGGCGCAATCCCGTGGAGGCGGATAGCGTGGGCGGCGTGCCCGACAGCGGCACCTCCCATGCGCTCGGCTACGCGCACGAGGCGGGGCTCAAGTTCGCGCGGCCGTTCGTGAAGTACACGCCCACGTGGGCGCGCTCCTTCATGCCCGGCGACCAGCGCCAGCGCGACCGCGTGGCCTCCATGAAGCTCATCCCGATTCCCGGGCTCATCCGCGACAAGCGGCTGATCTTCTGCGACGACTCGATCGTGCGCGGCACGCAGCTCGGCAACCAGGCGAAGCGGCTCTACCACTACGGCGCGAAGGAGGCGCACATGCGCATCGCCTGCCCGCCGCTGCTCTACGGCTGCCGCTTCCTCAACTTCTCGCGCTCGAAGAGCATCTACGACCTCATCACGCGCCGCTACATCCGCGAACAGGAAGGCCCGAACGAGGAGGCGAACATCGCGAAGTACCAGGATCCCGATTCGCCCGAGTACAAGGGCATGGTCGAGTACATCCGCAAGAACCTCGGGCTCACGTCCCTCGCGTTCCAGCGGCTCGACGACCTCGTGAACGCGATCGGGCTGCCGAAGGAACGCCTGTGCACGTACTGCTTCGACGGCAAGGATCCCTCTTTGTGTCCCTGTCATGGAGCCTGTTGTGGACAGGAAGGGACGAAAGAGCACTAAGTGCTGAGTGCTTGGTGCTTGGTGCTGAGTGCGGGGTGCCGAGTGCGGGTAGGAAAGGAAACGAATATGGCGGAAGAGACGAAGGAAAAGCTGCTGGAAGTCGAGGAAGTGAGCCAGCGGATCGCGGCGCTCAAGAAGAGCGTGGCGGAGATGGCGGACTACGTGAAGATCGCCGAGCGTCGCGAGAAGCTCGCGGCGCTGGAGGCGCAGCAGGCCGCGCCCGACTTCTGGGGCAACCAGGCGAAGGCCAAGGAGGTCATCGCCGCCACGAACGCCGAACGCGCCTACGTGACGCCGTTCGACGCGCTGTCGAAGACCGTGGAGGACGCGGGCGTGCTGCTCGAGCTCGCCGAGATGGAGGACGGCCCCGCCCAGCAGAGCGCGCTGCGCGACACCATGGCGGAGTGCGACAAGGCGGACGACTTCTTCGGCAAGCTGCGCATGCAGTCGCTGCTCGGCGGCAAGTTCGACGCGTACAACGTGTTCGTGAAGCTCCACGCCGGCCAGGGCGGCACCGAGGCCTGCGACTGGGTCTCGATGCTCTACCGCATGTACAAGC
>CAVGKN010000256.1:0-2115 GCA_963629855.1 Lachnospiraceae bacterium | reverse complement strand
CGGCCCCTCCTACGCGATCGACACCGTGCGCGCCGCCCAGGCCCGCTTCCCGGACGCGGAGTTCGTCTACGTGATCGGCGAGGACAACGTGGCCGGTCTGCCGCGCTGGAAGGACTGGGAGACGCTCAAGACGCTCGTGCGCTTCGTCGCCTACCCGCGCACGCCCGAATCCTCCACGGAAATCCGCCGGCGTCTGCTCGCCGGCGAACCGCTGGGCGATCTCGTGCCGCCCGTTCTCGAACCGCTTCTTACGAAGCGTCGCCCGACGTGAGCGTCGCCACATGCGCGCGGAAATACGCCACGGCGCCATCGTGGTCGTAGAACGCGCCGTCGAGCTGCGCGTCGAAGCAGGCCTTGAGCCACACGGCGAACTGCGGCGAGGGCGCGTAGCCGAGCGCGAGAAGATCTCGCCCCATGAGAAGCGGCTTCGGTCGCGAATCCTCCAGCCGCAGGCGCGCCGCCGTCTCCGCGAGCCAGCGCAGTTCTTCGCCCGCCTTCGCGTCCGACCGCGCGCCCGGGCCGCGGCCTTCGTCGTCCGCGCGCGACACGCGGATGAGGCGGTCGATGCGGCCCACGCGCAGGGCGAGGCGGCGAATGGCCGCGTCGCCCGCCTGCGCCCGCCAGAGCGAGAACGGCTGCATGTGGTTGGCCACAAGCGGCGGCACTTCGCGCAGCAGGCGCTCCTCGTTCGTGAGGCGGCGCAGAAACGCGAGCGTGGGCTCCACGCCCGCCGCATCGTGGCCGGGCGACCGGTAGCGGCCACGGTCGAAGCGCGTGACGAGCGGCTTGCCGAAATCGTGGCACAGCACGGCGAGGCCCACCACGAGGTCTTCGGCCGCCCCCGCGCCGACTTCGGCCCGCCGCCGTGCGAAGGCGTCGAGGCAGAGACACGTGTGGTTCCACACATCGCCTTCCGGGTGCCAGGAGGGATCCTGCGGGCAGTCGATGAGACGCCGCAGCTCCGGGAAGTAGCGCACCCAGCCCGTCTCGCGCAGAAAGGCAAGCCCCGCGCCGATGTGCGCGCCCTTCGTGAGCAGCTTGCCCCATTCCTCGAAGAGACGTTCGGGCGGCAGACCCTCCATCGTCATCGCGCGGCAGAGCGCGACCGTCTCCGGCGCGGGCGTGAGGCCGAAGCGCGCGATGAACTGCATGCCGCGCAGCACGCGCAGGGGATCTTCCGCGAACTTCGGCGACACGTGGCGCAGCACGCGCGCGCGCAGATCCGCCACGCCGCCGAAGGGATCCGCGATCTCGCCCGTGAGCGGATCGCGGTAGATCGCGTTGATCGTGAAGTCGCGCCGGCTCGCCGCCTCGCGCAAGGAGAGCGTGGGGTCGGAATCGATGAGAAAGCCGCGATGGCCGGCGCCGCGCTTCGTCTCGCGCCGCGGCAGGGAGATGTCCACGTCGAGATGCTTGAGCTTGAGCACGCCGAAGGAAAGTCCGCAGGCGTCGAAGGCATAGCGCCGCCCCACGACCTCCTGCACACGCGCGGGGGCGAGACCGAAGACTTCGAGATCAACGTCCTTCACCGCGCGCGCGCCGTCGAGGCTGTCGCGCACGGCGCCGCCCACCAGCCAGGCGCGTCCGCCGGCCTCGCGCACCAGCGTGGCGACCGTGCGCGCGGCCTCGACCGCCGTCTCCTCTCCGCACAGGGCCATGGAGTCCCGCCCGCGTCTAATTGTCGAAGATGAAGACGAGCTCGCCTGGGAAGACGCGGCGGTTACGGCGCGCGAGCGTCTCGACAAATTCGCGATCCGTGTTGAAGCGGCGCTGCTGGTTGCGAAGCTCTGCAATCTCGCGCTGCTTCTCTTCGATGCTCTGCAGGATGCGATCGCGCTCGGCGCGGAGATCCTTGGCGTGGCGATACTTCGGATAGGACGCAAGAATGCCGGCCACGACAATGCCGACGAAACCGAGCACGAAGAACGTCTGGAGAATGCGCTGGATGAGAGTGTTCATGAAAGCCTGATGTGAAGGTGCGTGAATGAAATCGATTTGCACAGTATACCACATTCGCGTGCATCGCGGCACTTGAAATTTTGGGAAGCCCGCAAATCTCCCCACGGCCGACGCATTAAAAGACTCTGCTCTCGCCATAAGGGACTGAATGGGACA
>CAVGKN010000255.1:0-2131 GCA_963629855.1 Lachnospiraceae bacterium | reverse complement strand
CAACATAAGCAAGTACATTTCAAAGTCAGAGACGAAGCCACCCCACTCCTCGCCGTCATGACGATGGATACGATGGATGTCACGCAAGACGAATTTATCGGCGAGGTATTTGGCAATGACAGACGGGAGGCGTACACGCTTGTCCGCCGCATCCATCATCGCCGGCAGAAACTTTACGGTATTGATTATGAACATCATGTCGTCGTACGTGCGGCGCGAATGCCCCATCGCGTCAATGAGCAAGACTTTGCGGAACACCGGGCCAACTTCGGTAGCGTACTTGCGCACGGCATCGAACACCTTGAGGCGCTCGCCCACGAAGGCGTCGCGCAGCGCGTTGATCCGCGCCTTCACCTCGTCCTCGCCCATCTCCGCGTTCTGGCTGTCTTTCTCGCAGCGGGCGATCCGCGCGTGCAGAAGATCGACGTCGATCTTGCGTCCGTTCGCGGATTCGCCAACGCTCGCGCGGAGTTGCGCCTCTGCGTCGCGCTCGGCCTGAACGCCCAGCGCGTGCCACATCACCCGTGCGCTAACGCGGTTCAGCAGCACGTCCTTGAGCTCGGTGAGCTTCGCGGCGCGCGCCTCGGGCGGCATCGCCATGATGTCCTTCGCCAGCTGGGCGTTGCCGGGGTCGGAGAGGTAGCTACAGAGCACATTGCCCACCTGCACCTCGTAGTCCTGCTTCGTCAGGTTCGCGCCCGCATACTCAGGCTTATTCTGGAAGGCCGCGATCTCGTCGGCGAAGTTCGCGACGAAGGCCGGCGCATAGTTGCGCTGGACGAAATCGAAAAGCTCGCGATCGGCGTTCGCGTTGAGGTTACGAACCTGCGCAGCCCTCTGCTGCTCCACCTCGTTGGCGGGAACGTCCAGGCGCACGTCCACATGGAGCGGCGTCTCCACGCGCTGCGAGCCGTCCGGAAAGAAGCGCACACCGACCTCCACCATGAACCGGTTGCGCTCGAAGCAGCCGCCGCGCTTCACGACCACGCTGCCGTCCGGCTCGGCGTTCACCACGTACTTGACGCCTCGCGCCGACTGGCCGTCGCCAAGACCGAGCGGCCCCGAGAAGGCGGAGTCGAGCATATGCGAGTTCTGCGACATGAAGAGCATCACATTCGACTTCTGCACGTCGGTCGCGTTCGGCCCGAACAGCGACTCCAGCTTCTCGCGCAGCTCCCCGGCCGCGCGGTCGTGCATCGGATGATCCCTGAGCGTCGTCGCCGGCGACGCCGTCCAGGCGGTGTCGTTCTCGCCCTTGATCTCGATCTCCTCGTTATTGCGCGTGAGATCAGACATCATCTGCCCGAAGGCGCCGTCCACGCCCTTCTCTGCGCTGATGGAGCCGGAGAACAGCGAGGCCGGCGGCAGCATCTCCGCCTTGAAGGCGGTCGGGTCTTCCAGCACGCGCTTCGCGTCCTCGGGCGTCATGCCGTGGCCGAGCGTCCCGGATGCCACGCTGCTTTCACAAACGGAACGCGAGTTGCACATGGACTTGGAGTCAATGGCCGCCATCAGCGCCATCCTCTGTTCGCCCTTGGTGATCCTCTTCACGTCCTTGGGAATCTCGCGCGGCCACTTGCACGACGGGTACGCGATCTTGAACAGGTTGCAGGGCGTGAACTCCTTCGCGGGCAGCGCCGCGATCTTGTCCATCGCGGCATGCAGGCGCGCGTCGAGGGAGAAGGCGCCCACCATCGACCCGAACACCGAGCACGCCTTCAGGAACGGCAGCACCTGCTTCGCAGGGAGGCTCTGCGCCATGATCGCAAGTTTCAACGCCTCGCCGCTCAAAGTGTTTTTCGCGCCATCGGCCAGGAACTTGAACACCGAGTCCTCCCCCGTGAGATCCTTCAGCGAGATCAAGTGGTCGGCGTTCTGCGCGGCGATGCGCACCTTCGTGAGCACGCTGCGGAAGAACTCGCGGTTACCGGCCGTGACGCCCGGCGACGCGAACTGCTTGTCGATCTCCGCGTCGAACCGCTGCGCGACCACGCGCTGCTGCAGGCGGATCTCCACCGCCTTGACCGCGGCGCGCACCTCGCGCATCGTGAGCGGCTTGGAGGCGATCGCCGCGTCCGCGCCCGGATGGTCGGCCGAGATGCCGAAGAGACGCTCCTGCAGGCGCGTGAAG
>CAVGKN010000254.1:0-2142 GCA_963629855.1 Lachnospiraceae bacterium | reverse complement strand
CAAAGCGCTTCCCCTCTGCCCGGAATACCCTAGGCTCGGACACGCGGGCAAGACCACGCCCCGTAAAACAATTCCTCTATGCGGCCTCTTCCAACGCTTCTTCCAACGCGCCTTCCCCCCACCTCCACGCCCACGCCTCTGTCTTCGCCTCCTTCGCCTCCAACGCGCTTCCAACGGCTATCGGGTGTCGGTTGGTCACCCCTCCAGTGGCGGGAGTGCGCGGAGTACGGCTGCGGTGAGGGCGGCGGCGGAAGGTTGCGTGTAGCGCGCGTGCATGCCGCCGCCGGCGTGGCCCGTGATGGCGTCCGTGACGTGGGGCGGCACGCCGGCTTCGTCCATCAGCGAGATGAACGTGGCGCGCAGAGAATGGAAACTCGCGCGCGCGGGCGCGAGCGCGACGACGCCGGCCACGCGAAAGGCCGCCGCAAGAGGACGCGACGGCCGCATCCGCGCGCGCGCCGAGAACAGAAAGCCGCCGTCGTTGGCCGTCCGCGCATCGTCGCGCCGCCGGCGCACGATCGCCCGCGCCGCGCGCACAAGTGGAATGAGCAGCAGGCGCGGCTTGCTGTGGCGTACCTTGTTGGGTTGCAGACGCAGATAGTCGGTGTCGGGCAGGACTTCGTCCACGTGCAGTTCTGCCACGTCGGAAAGGCGCAGGCCCGTGAAGTAGCCAATCACCACCATGTCCGCGTAGGCGGATGCCTCGGGCGTGGCGGCGGCGCGCAGCGTGGCGACCACGCGCCGGACTTCATCCGTCGTGAGTCGGCGGTAGAAGCCGGGCGCGCGGTCGGGGCAGGACGGGCGTCCGATCTCGTCGCGCCACACGGCCGCGTCGAGTCCGAGCGTCGCCCAGACGCGGCGATAGAAGCGGAGCATGCGGTCGGCGGAAAGGTGGGTGCGCCGCAGGGCGTCGGCGATTACGCGCGCATCGGCGGCGGTGAGCGCGCCGGGCATGCGCGGGGCGGCGGCGGCCAGCCGGTCGAGCCAATGCCGATAGGTCGATGCGCTCGCGGCGGGCACGGGCGCGGCGGCGGCGAACGCCGGCCAGAGGTTGTCCCACGTGTAGCGCGTGTGCCGCTCCAGGAGATGGAGCTGCTGGCGGGCCTCGTCGCCGAGACGCGCGAGGTGGTGCAGCCAGGTGGTCTCGTCGCTGTCGCCGGGCAGAAACTTGAGTGCGCGCGCCCGGGCGCGGCGCAGGTCATCGGTCTTGAGGGCGATCCAGCGCTGCCGTCCGCCCGCCCGCGACACGTAGTAGTAGCAGCGCCCCTTGCGCTGAATCGATCCACTGGAAAGTTTCATGCGCACCACGCGCTCTCTTTTTGAGGTTAAGTTTACAGGTTACGTGAAACTTGGAAGACATGCCGAAAAAGTCTACCCTTTGTGCGCAGGTGCGTCAAGTATGGTATACTAACCGTCGTCCTTCAGGAGAAGACTTCATGTGCATGCTTGATACAATCAAGGCGAAGCGCGAAGAACTCTATGCGCTTGCGCGGCAACACAAAGCCGAAAAACTTTGGATTTTCGGTTCGTGTGCCCGCAAGGAGGAACTGCCGTCAAGTGACGTCGATGTCCTCGTGAAGTTCACTCCCGATGTTTCATTCCGCGATGATGTGGCCCTTGAGCAAGGATTTTCCGAGATTCTCGGGCGTCGCGTCGATGTCGTGCGCAATACGGCCGTTCTGCGCGATCCCTATTTTGCGGCTCGGGTCTGTCCGGAGGCGGTCCTCGTATGAACGCGCGATCTGGTTATCGCGACGAAGCGCGTATTCGCCACATGGCCCATGCGCTTGAGAAAATCGTCGAAAAGTCAGCAGGCTTGACACGAGCCGATCTTGTCGAGGGTGAGGACAACACGGAACTCATCATCCACTATCTGACGATTCTCGGCGAAGCGGCCAATAACGTCTCCGCTGCATTTGTGCAGAAACATGGAAACATCGATTTCGCGGCAATGGCCGGTTTACGACATCGTCTTGTGCACGATTACGCCAACATCGACCTGGACATTATCTGGGAGATCGTGAGTAAGGATATCCCACGGCAATACCCACTCGTCAAAGCCGTGGCGGATTCTTTCCCTTTGCCGAGCGTACCACCCAATCTTTCCGAGTTTGCGTAAGTTCTAAGGTCAAAAGTTTTGAC
>CAVGKN010000253.1:0-2151 GCA_963629855.1 Lachnospiraceae bacterium | reverse complement strand
TTCTCGTGCTGAGTGCCTAGTGCTTAGTGCTTGGTGCTTGGTGCTGAGTGCCTCGTGCTGAGTGCGGGACACAAATGGTGAAAGGACGAGACTTGCATTTTCTTTTTTCTCCGCACGAGGCACTCAGCACCAAGCACTCAGCACTAGGCACTCAGCACTCAGCACTCAGCACTCAAAGAAAAAACAGGTTAAAGAGTGCCAAAAATCCGGTCTCCCGCATCTCCAAGGCCGGGCACGATGTAGAAGTGCGAATTGAGGCGCTCGTCCTTCGCCGCCGTGTAGA
Source organism: Lachnospiraceae bacterium (assembly GCA_963629855.1). Lineage (GTDB taxonomy): Bacteria > Verrucomicrobiota > Kiritimatiellia > RFP12 > UBA1067 > RUG572. Next base: position 1,868 of record CAVGKN010000253.1, on the reverse strand, counting down.
CCGGCACGTCCGGATGATGCGCCTCGAAGTTCGCGATGCCCTCCGGCGCGGAGACGAGGTTGAGGAACACGATCTTGCGGTAGCCGAGCTTCTTGAGCTGGCCCACCGCGTCGACGGCGCTGCCGCCCGTGGCGAACATCGGGTCGATTACGATCGCGAGTTCCTCGCCCTTGGCCGGCGGCACCTTCGCGTAGTAGGGCATCGGCTCGGCGGTCTCCTCGTTGCGCTGCATGCCCAGCACGCCGACCTTGGCGTAGGGCAGCACGTGGAGCATCGCATCCAGCATGCCCATGCCCGCGCGCAGAATCGGCACGAGCACGATCTTCTCGTCGATCACGTGCCCGATCGTCTTCGCCACGGGCGTCTGGATTTCGACGGCCTTCGTGCGCAGGCCCTTGAGGGCCTCGAACGCGAGGAACTCGGTGATTTCGTTCACGAGTTCGCGGAAGAGTTTCGGGGGCGTGCTCTGGTCGCGCATGAGGGCCATGCGGTGGTCGACGAGCGGATGCCGGAGAATGGTGGTCATGGGATGCGGTCTCCACGTGGGCGCGAAATCGCGCTTAGAAGTTCACGGTCACGCCGAACCCGCCCCAGGCGAAGTCCTTGTACTGGCCGTAGTCGGCGCCGCTGCCGTGGTCGGCCGCGTCGCGCAGGTCGCTGTCGATGATCGAGCAGTAGGCCACCTTCGCGAAGAGGCCGAAGTGCTCCGTGAGCTGGTAGGTCGCGTCGAGCTGGAACTTCATCGTGGCCATGCCGCCATTGTGGAATTCCGTGAAGCCCGCCGTCGGGAAGCACCAGTTGTAGCGGTGGTCGCGGTAGACGAACGTGACGGACGGCGTGAGCGTGAGTTTCTCGCACGGCGTGAAGCCGCGCTTGACGCCGAACTGGATCAGGTCCGCGTTGCTCTCGTGGTACTCATGGATGAAGTCGACGAACGGCACGAGGTAGGGGTTGAGCAGCGCGAGCGAGTGGTTGAAGTCCATCGTCGTGTCGGTCTTGCCCCAGTACTTCTCGTGGCGGCGATGGGGATAGTAGTACCACACCACCGAGGCGCGGTAGTCGAGCCCCCACGTCTCCTCGTCGTTGAACCAGAAGGTCTTGCCGTAGTGGACGTTGTAGTCCCACTCGTTGAACGCCTTGCCGTAGCTGCGGCGGCGCTTGTCCGTGAGGTCGGTGTTCGACCACACGCCCACGCCCACGTAGCCCAGGTCGCCGAACACGGGCAGTTCGCCCGGGATGTTGAGGTTGGCCTCGATGTAGCCCTGCATCGTCGGCTCGGAGTTCACGAGCGACCCGTAGAGCTGGTAGCCCGAATACATGCCATAGTTCCCGAAGCCCCAGATCAAGGGACGGGAATCGTCCTTCTCGACGACCTCGACGGGTTCGGCCTTTGTTTCCTCGGACTTCTTCTGCGCATCCTCTGCGCACACGGCACCGGCCGCGACCAACGCGGCGGCAATCATCAGTTTTTTCATTGTGACCCTTTTAGTTTCGTTCGCGCCCCACTCGGAACCCGAACGTGTTGAAAGACGCGAAATAGTTTACCAAAACCCGCCGCCGGAAACAAGCAACTACGGCACGGTCGTCACGGGCCAGAGCGCGTGCGCGAGGCGCGCGGCGAAGGCGGGCGTGGCGAGGAGGCGCGGCGCCTCGGGCGTGTCGGGCACCCAGAGCGCGGCGGCGCGCGGGTAGTGCCGCGCGAGAAAGGCCGCGCCCTCCTGCGGACCGAGAATGAAGAGCGTCGTGGAGAGCCCGTCCGCAAGCCCGGCGCCGCCCGCCTCGGCGGATGTGACGACGGTGACGGCGGCGATGCCCCGCGTGGGTTCGCCGGTGCGGCCGTCGAGAATATGCGAAACGCGCGTGCCGTC
>CAVGKN010000252.1:0-2153 GCA_963629855.1 Lachnospiraceae bacterium | reverse complement strand
GGTCGTGGTGCCCGAGCAGTACATGGGCGCGGCGAACGGCTCGATCAACCAGCGGCGCGGCCGCGTGGAGGGCATGGACGACCGCGGCGGCATGAAGAGCATCAAGGCGACCGTCCCGCTGGGCGAGATGTTCGGCTACTCGAACGCGATCCGCACGGTCACGCAGGGCCGCGGCACGTTCACGATGATCTTCAAGCAGTACGAGCCGGTTCCGGCCTCGATCGCGAAGGCGGTCATCGAGAAGCGCATCAAGGAAGGCAAGGTCCGCCCGAGCGCGGAATGATGATCGAGTTCTCGCCACGTCAGAAGAAGACGATCGCCGCCGGCGTCACCGTGTTGGCGTTTGCGGTGATCGCCGCGTTCACGCTCCTTGTGGGCTGGGGCCTTCTGACGTGTCTCTCGTACGTGTCGGCCGCGCTGGTGCCCGTGGTGATGGGCATTTTTCTCGCGCTGTTCTTCAAGCCGTACTATGAGACGTGGCGACGCTTCGTGCACAATCCCACGCTCGCCTTTTTCGCAATGGGGGTGAGCGTGGTGGTGCCTCTGGGACTCGTGGGCTGGTTCTGCGGGGCGTTCGTGGTCGATCAGGCCATGCACCTCGTCCATGCGGCGCCGACGATCGCCACGCGCCTGAGCGCCTGGGTGAACACGACCTATCCGAACGCGAAGGCGCTGCTCGCGCAGTTCGGGATGAAGCCGGACGATCTGCTGCTCATGCTGCTCACCGATCCGGCGAAGTTCTCGCGCGAGCTCGTCTCCTTTGTGGGCAATGAATACGGGGCGGACGCGATGAAGGCGGGCTTCAGCGTGATCAAGTCGCTCTCCGGCATGGGCACGTGTCTGCTCACGCTCATCTTCTTCGTGTTCTTCCTCACGCGCCCCGCCATGACGGGCGCGGACTACGTGAAGGAACTGCCGTTCCTGAAGGAGGAGACGCGCGGCTTCGTGGCGCGTCAGGTGGATGCGTTCCTCGACATCCTCGTGAATTTCTTCCAGCGCCAGGTGGTGATCTGCCTCATCGAGGGCCTCTACTACGGGCTGGGCTTCATGTGCGTGGGCATGCCGTACGGCTTCGTGATCGGCTTTCTGCTTGGCGTGCTGAACCTCGTGCCGCTGCTCGGCACGGTGACCTGTCTGCCGCTCGCGCTGCCCATCGCCTACTTCGGAGACGGCGGAAGCGGCCTGCGCCTCGCACTCGTGGCGGCCGTGTGGCTCGTGGGGCAGATTCTGGACGGCTATCTGATCACGCCGAAGATCCAGGGCGACAAGACGGGTCTCGGCTATGCGGGCGTGATTTTCAGTTTCATTTTCTGGGGCGTGGTGTTCCACTCGCTGCTCGGCCTGCTGCTCGCGATTCCGCTTTCCGCGTTCTGCGTGGTGCTGTGGCGCGCGCTCAAGGAAACGTACATTCGCGAAGTCATCTGAGGCGGGCGCTTCCACGATGGAGTTGACGTCGATGAAAGGAATCCTGAAATGAAAAAAACTACTGATGCTGCTGGCGAAGTCCTCCGTTCGGATGCCGGAAGGGGGCATGACGTGAATACTGGAACGATGGCGGAGGCTCCTCGTCTTCTGTCGCTTGACGCGCTGCGCGGCTTCGACATGTTCTTCATCATGGGCGGCGCGGCGCTCATCCGCACGATCTGCGCGGCTCTGGGCGCGCCCGACTGCGCGTTCGCGAAACAGTTCCTGCACGTGCCCTGGGCGGGACTTGCGTTTCAGGATACGATTTTCCCGCTCTTCCTCTTCATCGCCGGCGTGAGCCTGCCGTTCTCGACGGCGAAGCGTCTGGCGCGCGGCGCGACGAAGGGACAGATCGCGCTGCACGCCGTCATCCGCGGCTGCACGCTCATGCTGTTCGGGCTGATCTACAACGGTCTGCTCAGATGCAATTTTGCCCACCTTCGCGTGTTTGGCGTGCTGCAGCTCATTGGCTTCGCGTGGATGGTCGCGGCGCTCCTCTATGTCTGGTTGGGTCGCCGGGCGCGCGTGGTGATCGCCGTTGCGCTGCTTCTCGGCTCCTGGCTCCTCTTCCGGTTCGTCGGTGCGCCGGACTTCCCGGAGGCCGCGCCGTTCTCGCCCGAAGGTAATCTGGGCTGCTGGTTCGACCGCACGTTCTTCAAGGATCACATCCTGCGCAAGCTCTTCGATCC
>CAVGKN010000251.1:0-2158 GCA_963629855.1 Lachnospiraceae bacterium | reverse complement strand
TTCAGGTCGACCTGAAGCTGCGCGGTCTCACGTGGGACCTCGTGGAAGGCGCGATCAAGGCCGCGCATGACGCGCGCCTGAAGATCATCGACTTCATGGAGAGCGTCATTCCCGCGCCGCGCGCCGAGCTCAACCCGTACGCGCCGCGCATGGAAGTCGTCGAGATCCCGGCCGACAAGATCGGCGCGCTCATCGGCAAGGGCGGCGAGACGATCAAGGGCATCTGCGAACGCACGGGCGCCCAGATCGACATCGAGGAGAAGGGCAGCCTCGGCATCGTCACCATCATGGCCACCTCGGCCGAGATGATGAAGAGCGCCAAGGACGAGGTCAACGGCGTGACCGCCGAAGCCGAGCCCGGCAAGATCTACGAGGGCAAGGTGACCGGCATCAAGGAATTCGGCGCCTTCGTCGAGATCCTGCCCGGCAAGGACGGCCTCTGCCACATCTCCGAGCTCAGCGACCGCCGCGTGCCGAACGTGGAAGCGGTGTGCAAGGTCGGCGACGTGATGCGCGTGAAGTGCATCGGCGTGGACGACCGCGGCCGCATCAAGCTCTCGCGCCGCGAGGCGATGAAGGAAGCCGACGCCGCCGCTCAGGCGTAGTCGGAGAACGATTCGAACGGCAGGGCGGCGTCGCGGTCTTCGCGGCGCCGCTCTTGCGAAAATCCAGGCAGACCAACTCATGAACGCATTGGCTCGTCAACTCAACCAGACGCTCGGCCCCGTGGCGGATCTCCTTTCGCCGGCCGGGCGGCGTCTCTACTTCCCCTACGGCGGCATCCTCGGCCAGGGCGCCGAGGCGCGGCGCTGCGGCATCAACGCCACCATCGGCATGGCCTTCGAGGAGGACGGCTCCCCGCTCGTGATGGACTGCTTCGCCGACAAGGTCAACCTCGACCGCAAGGCGTTTCTCTACGCGGGCAGCTTCGGCCTTCCCGCGCTGCGCGAGACGTGGAAGACGCTGCAGGTCAGGAAGAATCCGTCCCTCAAGGGCGTGGCGACCTCGCTGCCCGTGGTCACCAATGCGCTCACGCACGGTCTGCGCATCGCGGCCGAGCTCTTCGCCGGCCGCGGCGACCGTGTGGTGATCCCGGATCTCTACTGGGACAACTACTCGCTCATCTTCGAGGAGGCCTGCGGCGCGACGATCCAGACGTTCAACACGTTCAAGGACGGCGCGTTCGACGCGGCCGCGCTCAAGGCCGCGCTGCTTGCGCCCGGCGACAAGAAACTGCTGCTGCTCAACTTCCCGAACAACCCCACGGGCTACACCGCCACGCTCGAGGACGCGCCGCGCATCGTCGCCGCCGTGAAGGCCGCCGCCGCCGCGGGCAAGAAAATCGTGGTCGTGCTCGACGACGCCTACTTCGGGCTCGTCTACGAGAAGGGCGTGCACGGCGAATCGCTCTTCGCCGACTTCGCCACGCTGCACGAGAACGTGCTCGCCGTCAAGCTCGACGGCTGCACGAAGGAGGACTACGTGTGGGGTCTGCGCGTGGGCTTCATCACCTTCGCGTTCAAGGGCGCCACGCCCGAGCAGCTCAAGGCGCTGGAGGCAAAGGCCGCCGGCAACGTGCGCAGCTGCGTCTCCAACATCACCTCCCTCGGCCAGCACATCGCCCTCGCCGCGCTTGCGGACAAGAACTACGCGAAGCAGAAGCGCGAGAAGTACGCCGTGCTGCGCCGCCGCTACGCGACGATCCGCAAACTCTTCGCGAAGCATCCCGCCTGGAAGGAGACCTTCGAGGCGATGCCGTTCAACAGCGGCTACTTCATGTGCGTGAAGCCGCTCGGCGTGGACGCCGAGCGCGTGCGCCGCCATCTCATCGAGAAGTACTCCACGGGCACGATCGTGCTCTCGGGACTCATTCGCCTCGCGTTCTCCACGGTGCCGACGGGAAAGCTGCCCACGCTCTTCGCGAACGTGGACGCGGCCATCCGCGACCTGCGCGGGTAGACACGGAAGGAGGACGCAATGGGGAAGACGTTGGTTGTCGTTGTGGTCGCGCTCGTCTGGGGCGTGGCGGGCGCGGGGCTGCGCGAGGACGCGGACGGCGCGATCGCGCGCGGCATCGCGTTTCTGAAGACGCAGCAGCAGGCGGACGGCCACTTCAGCGATCCGCACATGCCCGCGCTCACGGCGCTGCCGCTCTGGG
>CAVGKN010000250.1:0-2166 GCA_963629855.1 Lachnospiraceae bacterium | reverse complement strand
CCGAGGGCGTCGCGCAGCAGGCGGCCGGCGGCGGCCTCGCGCTCGTGCCGCCCGGCGCTGCCGAGCACGACCACGATCACGCGCCGCCCGCCATGCGCGGCGGTAAGGGCGATGGAAGAGCCCGAGGCGGCCGTGTAGCCGGTCTTGAGGCCGTCGCACCCCGGTACGGGATGCGCGTGGCCGTCCTTGTCGTGGCTGCCGGGCAGGAAGTAGTTGTGCGTGGCGAGCGTCAACGGCTTACCGTCGCCGCCCGTCACGGTCTTCGTGGCGGGCGACGTGTAGCGCAGCGCGGCGCGGCCGAACGAGACGATGCGGCGGCAGAGCTTCGCGACGTCGGCGGCGGTGGAGGTGTCGAAGCCGCGCGTCTCGCCGCGTCTCGGCGGCAGACCGTTCGGCGACTCGTAGCGCGTGGCCGCCATGCCGAGTTCCTTCGCGCGGCGGTTCATGCGCGCGACGAACGACTGCACGAGCGCGCGCGACTTGGCCGTCGGCGGCACGGGGCCCTTGCCGCCCGAGCCGATCCAGGCCGCGTGTTCGGCGAGCGCGGCCGCGCCGTCGTTCGCGCTCTTGACCATGATCGCGTAGAGCAGATCCTCCACCGTCATCGTCTGCCCCGGCAGCAGACCCACGCGGCTCGGCTCCATGCTCGCGGAATAGGCGCTGCCGGCCACGCGGTCGCTCAGCGCGTAGCGACCCGCCTTCACGTCTTCGAGAACAAGCAGGAACGTCATGAGCTTCGTCACGCTCGCGGGATAGGCCGTGCGCTCCGCGTGGTCTGCGGCAAGCACGCGCCCCGTGACGGCGTCGAGCGCGATGGCGCCGCGATAGGGCGCCATTGGTCCCTTCTTCATGGGCGGCGGCGCGGCGAACAGCGCACCCGCCGCCATCACGGCCACCATCAGTCCAATGCGTTTCATCACGGTCATCGCGTTGTCGTCCTTTGCTTGTTCGTGGCGGTCAGTCCTCGCGCGTGGGGCCAAGGCGCAGCAGCGGCAGCGCGCGTTCGGCGCGACGGTCGAGGTTGAACACGGTGAAGCCGCCGAGACCGAGCGAACGCGCGGCGGCGATTTGTTTGGCGAGGCGCACGGCGTCGCGCCCATCGTTCTCCCAACACGACAGCCCGATGCCGGGATAGAGGGGCGTCTTGCCCGCGGCGGCCATCTGCGCGCGCACCTGGCTGCGGAAGAGGGCCGCGGATTCCACATAGTCCATGTTGCACGCGAAGTCGAGCCAGCCCTCGCGGCACCAGCGCGGCCAGTCCTGCGCGATCGTCTCGGGGTCGCGCGTGGGACTTCCGAAGAGCGCGGCCGACACCTGCACGCCCGGCGTCTCCGCGCGCACGCGCCGCGACACCTCCTGCACCACGTGCGAAATGTTGCCGGCGCGGAAGACCGTCCACTCCCGCTTGAGCGGTGCGCTCGCGCCGTACACGGCGCCGGGCCAGTTCGTGAGCGCACCCGTCTGCGCGGTCGTCAGCGTGGCGGCGAAGCGCGCGCGGCAGCCCGCGCAGAAGCAGCTCGTCTCGCCGGGATAGCGGATGTAGTCGAAGTGCACGCCGTCCGCGCCCTTATGCGCGAGCTCGAGCATCGCGTCGATCTCGAGCTGCTGGTTCTCGGGATGGGACGGGCAGAGCCAGCGCGTGAGCGCCTTGCCCTTGGCGTCCACCTGCGTGCGGCCGGCGGCGACCATCTGCGTCTCGAACGCCTTGCCCGTGGCGCCGCCCATGTTCCAGCACACCTTCCACACGTGCATCTTCACACCGTACTTGCGGCACGCGGCACGGCACTGCGCAAAGGCGTCGCCGCGCTTGGCCACGTCGTTCGCCACGGGCAGCACCTTCGAGTCGTAGAACGCCACGCCGCCCCAGCACAGATTGGCGATGAGCGTGTTGAAGCCGTTGTCGCGCAGGAAGCGCACCGTGCCGTCCCAGTCGCGGTCGCCGCCCATGCCGCGCGCGCTGTGGCACCAGAACGCGCGATGCTCGCCCGGGCGCGACGGCTGCCCCACGAGCCACGCGCGCGTCTCGTCCGCCCGGCGACGCCGATCCGCCTCGTGCACGGCCACCTTGCCCACGAGCGACGGCGCGAGGTCGCGCACGATCGCCCGCATGAGCGCGGCCTGTTCACCGTCCGTGCCGCCGAGCCACACATGGCTCATGTAGAGGCC
>CAVGKN010000249.1:0-2200 GCA_963629855.1 Lachnospiraceae bacterium | reverse complement strand
CTCGACTCCGTCACGCTCACCGAACGTCTGCGCGCGACGGGGCGTCTCGACGCCGTCGGGGGCGTGGCCGCGATCCAGGCGCTGCTGGACGACACGCCCACCAGCGCCCACGCCGAATACTACATCAACATCGTGCGCCAGAAGCATCTGCTGCGCACGATCATCCAGCGCGCCCGCGAGACCGAGGCCCGCTGCTTCGACGAGGCCCAGAGCGCGGACGCCGACATTCTGCTCGGCGAGGTCGAGAAGAACTTCCTCGAAATCGGCGGCAACACGTCCACGCGCCTCGACTGGCGCGCGGCCGTGGAGAACACGTTCAAGGCGATGGACCGCCTCTTCGACGGCGGCGCCGACCAGTTCGACGGCCTGCCGACGGGCTTCAAGTACCTCGACGAGAAGATCATGGGCCTCAAGGCGGGCGACATGATCGTGATCGCCGCGCGGCCGTCCGTGGGCAAGACCTCCCTTGCGATGAACATCGCCGAGTGCATTGCGCTCGGGCAGGACATCAACGGCATGCCGATGAAGGGCGAGCACGCCCGGCCGCACGGCGTGCTCATGTTCTCGCTCGAAATGAGCACCGAGTCGCTTGCCAAGCGCATGCTCGCCGGCCGCGCGGGCGTGGACACCTGGCGCCTGCAGCGCGGGCTGCTCACGAAGGACCAGCGCGTGGAGGCCAGCCAGCGCCTCATGAGCGCGATGGCCGCGCTGCGCAGCGCGCCGATCTACATCGACGACACGAGCGCGCTCGACGTGAGCGACATGCGCGCCCGCGCGCGTCGCCTCAAGCGCACGAAGAACATCGAGCTCATCGTGATCGACTACCTGCAGCTCGCCAACTGCCGCGAGTTCGCCCGCCAGGGCCGCCAGCTCGAAACGAGCCGCATCTCCGGCCAGATCAAGGCCATGGCCAAGGAACTCAAGGTGCCCGTGATCGTGCTCTCGCAGCTCTCCCGCGCCAACGAACGCGGTGAGGACAAGGACGAGATTCCGAAGCTCTCGCATCTGCGCGACTCCGGCGCCATCGAGCAGGACGCCGACATGGTGTTCCTGCTGCGCCGCCCCTGCCGTTCCAAGACGGCGCAGTGGCACGACGACGAACTGCTCGCCATCGTGGACGTGGCGAAGAACCGCAACGGCGAGACGGGCGAAGTGGATCTCAACTTCTACAAGCAGGGCACGCGCTTCGGCGACCGCAAGCCCGGCACGCGCGGCCAGAAGGCGCAGGACGCCGAAACCGCCGAGGCCGACGCCGCCACCGCCGAGGAGGTGCTCGAAGTGCCCCCCGAGGCCGCCGCCGAGATGACCCTTACCCAGGAACCTCTGTTCTGACGCGGACGAAGGAGCGCATATGGCGGAACTCAACGAGACCACGGCGGGAAACCGCATCCACATCGCCTTCTTCGGACTGCGCAATGCCGGGAAGTCCACGCTCGTCAACGCGCTCACGGGGCAGGAAATCGCCATCGTGAGCGACGTGGCGGGCACCACGACGGATCCCGTGTCGAAGGCGATGGAAATCCTACCGCTCGGCCCGTGCCTGATCACGGACACGGCCGGGCTCGACGACGAGGGCGCTTTGGGCGAGGAGCGCGTGCGCCGTTCGCTCGACGTGCTCGACAAGACCGACGTGGCCGTGTGGGTCGAGGGCGCGACGCCCGGCGGCGCGGTGGAGCGGCGCTTCCGCGAGGCGTGCGCACAGCGTGGCACGCCCGTGCTCGTGTACCGGCGCGGCGAGTCCGTCGAGGGCCTGAAGGCGCAGATCGCGGCGATCAAGTGCGCCGAGGCGCCGCGGCCGCTCATTGCCGATCTCGTGCAGACGGGCGACGTGGTCGTGTGCGTGTGCCCCATCGACGAATCCGCGCCGAAGGGACGTCTCATCCTGCCGCAGCAGCAGGTCGTGCGCGAGCTGCTCGACGCCGGCGCCTCCGCCCTCGTCTGCCAGCCCGCCCAACTGGCATCTCTTCTTGGTGCTTTGCTCCCCGCACCAAGCACCAAGCACCAAGCACCAAGCACTCGTTTCGTCATCACGGACAGCCAGGCGTTTGGCGCGGTGGCGAAGGTGGTGCCGCCTGACGTGCCGCTCACGAGTTTCTCAATCGTGTTCGCGCGCGCCAAGGGCGATCTGGCGGCCTACTGCGCGGGCGCGGCGGCGCTGAAGACGCTGAAGGCGGGCGACACGGTGCTCATCGCCGAGGGC
>CAVGKN010000248.1:0-2201 GCA_963629855.1 Lachnospiraceae bacterium | reverse complement strand
GAAAGTGGGCATGACCCAGGTGTTCGTGGACGGCAAGCGCATCTGCGTGACGGTGCTTGAAGTCGGACCCTGCCCGGTCGTGCAGCTCAAGACGCTGGAGCGCGACGGCTACGTGGCCGCGCAGCTCGGCTTCGGCGAGCAGAAGAAGCAGCGTCTGACGAAGGCCGTCGCGGGCCATCAGGAGAAGACGGGCGGTCTCGTGGAGAAGAAGGTGCGCTTCCTGAAGGAGTTCGCGCTGGACGAGAACGAGACGGTGAAGGCCGGCGACGTGCTGACGGTTTCGAACTTCGACGGCGTGAAGTACGTCGACGTGACGGGCACGACGAAGGGCAAGGGCTTTGCGGGCGTGCTGAAGCGCTACAACTTCGCGGGCGGCAATCTGACGCACGGCGGCCATTCGAAGCGCCGCACGGGCGGTCTGGCTGCGCGCGACCTGCCGGGCTGGATCGAAAAGGGCAAGAAGATGCCGGGCCACATGGGCGACGTGACGCGCACGGCCGTGAATCTCGAGGTTGTCCAGATTCGCCCCGCGGACAACGCGCTGCTCGTGAAGGGGTCGGTTCCCGGCGCCCGGAACGGCACGGTGTACATTCGCAAGTCCCTGCTGAACGCGGCTCTCGCGTTCAAGGCGAAGAAGGGGGCCAAGTAAACAATGGCTACGATTAAGCAGTATACCTCCGCGGGCGCAGCCGCCGCCGACCTGACGGTCGAGGACGGCCAGCTTGTGCTGGAGAAGGGCGCGCAGGCGCTCAAGGACGCGGTGACCGCGATCCGGAACGCGATGCGCGCGGGCAGCGCGTGCACGAAGGGCAAGGGCGAAGTCGCCGGTTCGAACCGGAAGCCCTGGAAGCAGAAGGGCACGGGCAATGCGCGCGCCGGCTTCCGTCAGAGCCCGGTGTGGCGCGGTGGCGGCGTGGCGCACGGCCCGAAGCCGCGCGACTATGCGCAGAAGATCAACAAGAAGGTGATGAAGCTCGCGTTCGCGCGCGCCGTGTCGGAGAAGATCGCGGCGGGTGAGATCCTGGTCGTTTCGGAGTTCAAGTTCGAGGCGGCGAAGACGAAGCTCATGGCGGCGTTCCTGAAGACGCTCGGCCTTGAGCGCAGCGCGCTCATCGTGACGGCGGAAATCAACGAGACGCTCGACCTCATGGTGCGCAACCTGCCGCGCGTCGATTCCGCCACGGCGTCGGAGCTCAACCCGTATGCGGTGCTTCTCTTCAAGAACATCGTGTGCGACAAGGCCGGCTTCGAGGCGCTCATGGCCCGCGTGGCCGGAAAGGAGACCAAGTAATGGCACGTGACATCATCAAGCGCGTCATTCTCTCCGAGAAGGGGACGCGTCTGGCGGCGCTCAACCAGTACTTCCTGGAAGTCGATCGCGCGGCGACGAAGCCGCAGATCCGTCTGGCCGTCGAGGCCCAGTTCGGCGTACACGTCCTCGCGGTGCGCACGGCCAACATGAAGGGCGGTCTTCGCACGATCCGCGGCACGCGCCGTCAGGTGACGGAGCCGACCTGGAAGCGCGCGATCGTCGAGGTCAAGGCCGGCGAGCGCATCGAAATGCTGTAAGGAGCTGATCGAAATGGCACTCAAGACATTCAAGGCCCGTTCTCAGGGCATGCGCTTCCGCGTGGCCTCCACGTTCGAGGAGATCACGGAGAAGTCGCCCGTCAAGTCGCTGACGCGCGCGGTTCGCAAGAACGCCGGTCGCAACAACACGGGCAAGATCACGGTTCGCCATCACGGCGGCGGCGTGAAGCGCCGCTTCCGCATCATCGACTTCCGCCGCATCAAGGACGGCGTGGAGGCGACGGTGACGGCGATCGGCTACGATCCGAACCGCAGCGCGAACCTCGCGCTGCTCGAATACGCGGACGGCACGAAGACGTACATCCTCGCGCCGGAAGGTCTCAAGGTCGGCGCGAAGGTCGTGTCCGGCGCGGCGGCCGAGGCGACGGTGGGCAACAACCTGCCGCTCAGCCAGATCCCGCTGGGCCTGATGGTGCACTGCGTGGAGCTGATTCCGGGGCGTGGCGCGAAGATCGCGCGCTCGGCGGGCAACTCGGCGCAGGTGATGGCGCGTTCGGGCAACACGGTGACGCTGAAGCTCTCCTCGGGCGAAGTGCGCATCTTCGACGGCCGCTGCCGCGCGACGGTGGGCACGGTCGGCAACAAGGACTGGGGCTCGATCAAGCTGGGCA
>CAVGKN010000247.1:0-2208 GCA_963629855.1 Lachnospiraceae bacterium | reverse complement strand
CATCGCGGGGCGCCTGGAGCCGGATCGCGGCGAAATCATCCGCGCGCCCGGGCTGCGCGTCGCGTTCCTCGAGCAGGAAGTGCCGGGCGACCGGCCGGGCACGGTGCGCGAGATCGCGCGATCCGAAAAGCTCATGTCCCAGATGGGCCTTGACCCCGACGCGCCGTTCAACACGCTTTCCGGCGGCCTGCGCCGTCGCGTGCTGCTCGCCCGCGCGCTCGCCGACGAGCCCGAGCTCGTGCTGCTCGACGAGCCCACCAACCATCTCGACATCGAGTCCATCTCCTGGCTCGAGCAGTTCATCCGCCGCCAGACCGAGACGGCCTTCCTCTTCGTCACGCACGACCGCGCCTTTCTCAAGGCCGTGGCCACCTACGTCTACGATCTCGACCGCGGCGCGCTCGCGGGCTGGAACTGCGACTACCGCACCTTCCTCCAGCGCAAGGCGGATCTGCAGGCGGACGAAGAGGCGCTCTGGGCGAAGAAGGCGAAGCGCCTCGCCCAGGAGGAGGCCTGGATCCGTCAGGGCGTGAAGGCGCGGCGCACGCGCAATCAGGGCCGCGTGGAGGCTCTGCGCCAGCTGCGCCTCGAATTTGCCAACCGCCGCACCGCGCAGGGAACGACGTCGCTGCGCATCGACACGGCCGGCGCCTCGGGCGAGCGCGTGATCAAGATCGAGAACATGTCCTTCGCCTACGACGGTGCGCGTCCCGTGGTGCGTGCGTTCACGGCGGACGTTTTGCGCGGCGAGCGCATTGGCGTGGTCGGCGCGAACGGCACGGGCAAGACGACGCTTCTCAAGCTGCTCACGGGCGCGCTCGCGCCCACGTCCGGCGCGGTCACGCTCGGCACGCGCGTGGAGATGGCGTTCTTCGACCAGCTGCACGCGCAGCTCGACCCCGCGCTCACCGTGAAGGAGATCGTGGCACAGGATCGCGACGTCGTCACGGTCGGCGGCGTGCAGAAGCACGTGTATTCCTATCTGGCGGATTTCCTCTTTACGCCCGAGCGCGCGCGGTCGCCCGTGAAGGCGCTTTCGGGCGGCGAGAAGGCGCGTCTTCTGCTGGCGCGGCTCTTCCTGCGACCGTCGAATCTGCTCGTGATGGACGAACCCACGAACGACCTCGACGTGGAGACGCTCGAGCTGCTCGAGGAACAGCTGCTCAACTACCGCGGCACGCTGCTCGTGGTGTCGCACGACCGCGAATTTCTCGACAACGTCGTCACGTCCACCTTCGTGCTGGCGGGCGACGGCGAGGTGCGCGTGTGCGCGGGCGGCTACGCAGAGGCGGCGCGGCTGCTCAAGAATGTGGAGAAGGCGGCGCAGGAGTCGAAATCCGCGAAGCCCGCACCCGCCGCCGTGCCCGCGTCGGTCGCCGCCGCGCCGCGCAAGCTGAACAACCGCGAATCGCGCGAACTGGCGGCCCTGCCCGCGCGGATGGAGGCGCTGGAGGCGGAGATCGCGGAGATCGAGGCGACGCTCGCCGATCCCGGCGTCTTCGCGCGCGACAACGCGCGGGCCGTCGCGCTCGTGGCCCGTCTGCCGCAGGCCCGCGCCGACCTCGACGCCGCCGAGACGCGCTGGCTCGAACTTTCCGAGCGCGCGTAGACGATCAGTCCAGCGGCGTCCGCAGGGCGGCGTCGATCGATTTGTCGATGTCGAAGTATCGGTAGGCGCCGAGGCGTCCGCCCACGACAAGGTTCGGCCACTTCGCCGCCTCGGCCTGATACCGCGCCAGCAGCGCCGCGGAGTCCGCGTTGTTCACGGGATAGTACGGTTCGTCACCGGGCTTCCACGTGGCCGAGAACTCGCGGCAGAGAATCGTCTCGCCCTTCTCCATCACGTCGTGCCATTCGGGGTGGTAGTGCTTGTACTCGTGCTGGCGCGTGAACGGCACGTCCGCATCCACGTAGTTGACCACGGACGTTCCCTGCGCATCCGCGACCGCGCGCCGTTCCATCTCGAAGCGCAGCGTGCGCCACGGCAGCGCGCCGAAGCGGTAGCCGAAGAGTGCATCGAGCGCGCCGGAGTAGTACACGCGCATGCCCGTTGGTACGGACGCGAGATCGTCAAGCCCGAACGCGGCGTTGCAGCGCACCTCGATGTTCGGATGCTCCACGAGCCGTGCGAAGAAGGCGTTGTAGCCGTCGCTCGGAATGCCCTGCCAGTGGTCGTTGAAGTAGTTGACGTCGTAGTTCGCGCGCACG
>CAVGKN010000246.1:0-2209 GCA_963629855.1 Lachnospiraceae bacterium | reverse complement strand
CGCGACGCCCGGCGCCTACGAGTACGGCGTGGCGAAGACCGTGGCGGAACAGGTGATCCGGCCCACGGGCCTGCTCGACCCCGTGATCGAGAAGCGTCCGCTCAAGGGGCAGATCGACGACGTGATGGACGAGATCCGCGCGGTGGCGGCGGCGGGCGACCGCGTGTTCGTGACCACGCTCACGAAGCGGAGCGCGGAGGATCTGACGGCGTATCTGCACGAGACGGGGCTGCGCGTGGAATATCTGCACAGCGGCATCGACGCGCTCGAGCGCGTGGCGATCCTCGGGCGTCTGCGGCGCGGCGAGTTCGACTGCCTGATCGGCATCAACCTCCTGCGCGAGGGGCTCGACATCCCCGAGGTCGCGCTCGTGGCGATTCTCGACGCGGACAAGGAGGGCTTTCTGCGCTCCACCACGTCGCTCGTGCAGACGGCGGGGCGCTGCGCGCGCCACGAGAAGGGCCGCGTGATCCTCTACTGCGACCACGAGACGGACGCGATCCGCGACCTGCTGCGCATCACGAAGGAGCATCGTGAGAAGCAGATCGCCTACAACACGGCGCACGGCATCACGCCGCACAGCGTGAAGCGCGCGATCAACGAGGCGGCCTACGTGTACGCCGCCGCGCCGCGCAAGGGCGCGGCCGTGCCGCAGACCGCGGCGACGGACGACGTGCGCGAAACGATCGCCGCACTGCAGAAGGAAATGCTCGAAGCGGCCGATGCGCTCGAGTTCGAACGCGCCGCCTACCTCCGCGACCAGATCAAGAAGCTTCAGTAGAACAGCATAATGTGCATACAACAGGGAGTGGCCGAGTAGAGTTCATGAACTTCATTGACCGACATGCCTACGACTGGGGGGCTGCGTTTGCGCGCGCCCTCTTTCCGTTGTTTCGTCGCCGCCGGCGCATCGCGATCGACAACATCCTGAAGGCCGGCATCACCGCCGACCCCAAGGAGGCCGCGCGCATCGCCCGCGTCAGCTGGGGGCATCTCGCGGGCCACATCTGCGAGGCGCTGCGCGTGCCGCACGTCGTCACGCGGGAGAACTGGCGCGCGCATCTCGACGTCTCGGAGGGCGATCCCGCCACGGTGCGTCTGCTGCTTGACGAGCCGCAGACGCCCATTCTGCTCGTGAGCGCGCACCACGGCGTGTGGGAGGCGGCCACGAACATCCTCTCCTTCGCGCGTCCGATGATCGCGATCGCGCGCGTGATGAACAACCGCTTCGTCGCGAACTGGATGAAGCGCCACCACTTCCGCGGCCCCGTGACGGTGATCGACAAGAAGCACGGCTTCACGCCGGACATCCTGCGGCAGTGGGTGGAGACGCGCGCGGCGATGACGATCCTCATGGATCAGCACACGGCGAAGGGCATGCCGCTCACGTTCCTCGGGCGGCCCGCGAAGACGTTCACGAGCGCGACGCGCCTTGCAATGCGCACGGGCTACCCGATCGTGGTGGGTTCGTTCGTGCGCGTGGCGCCGTACCGCTACCGGCTCGTGGGCGGGCCGCCGCTCACGTTCGACCGCGCGGGCGACAAGGCCACCTACACGCAGCTGCTCAACGACCGCCTTGCCGAGGCCATCCGCCGCTATCCCGAACAGTACCTCTGGATGCATCGCCGCTGGCGCTAGGGCGTACCGTGGATACGCTCACGACAGAACAGCGCAGCCGCGTGATGGCGCGCATCCGCTCGCGCGATACGAAGCCGGAAGTGCTCGTGCGCAAGCGCATCTTCGCCGCGGGTTGGCGCTTCCGCACCTGCGACCGCCGCTATCCCGGCCATCCGGACGTGGTGGTTCCGCGCGCCCACGCCTTCATCGAGGTGCGCGGCTGCTTCTGGCACCGTCACGGCTGCGGCGCGAGCACGATGCCGAAGTCGAACGTCGAGTTCTGGCAGCGGAAATGGGCGAACAACATGCGCCGCGACCGCCGCCACGAGGCGGACTGGGCGGCCCTGGGCTGGAACGTGATCCTCGTGTGGGAATGCGCCCTGAAGCCGCTCCACCGCGAGGAGACGCTCACGCGCATCTGCCAGGCCCTCGACGCCTGGGCCGCCGAAACCTCCCCGCGCAAGACACCGCATCGCCTCGTGCTGCCACCCGCGTGACACTCCCAGGGCCGACGCATTAAAATGACTCCACCCTCGTTCGAGAGGGCTGACCATCTCGCAAATGCGTCGGCCCAAGTGTTCAGCAGTCCAGC
>CAVGKN010000245.1:0-2211 GCA_963629855.1 Lachnospiraceae bacterium | reverse complement strand
TGCCGATCGTCAACAAGCGCATCTCGATCACGCCGATCGCGCTCGTGGGCGCGGCGTGCTGCCGCGCGCCGGAGGACTACGTGGCGCTCGCGCACACGCTCGACGACACGGCGCGCGAGCTGGGCGTCAACTTCCTCGGCGGCTACTCCGCCGTCGTCTCCAAGGGCATGACGCCAAGCGACGAACTGCTCATTCGTTCCATCCCCGAAGCGCTCGCCACCACGGAGCGTGTGTGCTCGAGCGTGAACGTGGGCTCCACCAAGACGGGGCTCGACATGGACGCGATCCGCCTCATGGGTGAGATCGTGAAGGCCACCGCCGAGGCCACGCGCGAGCGTGACTCGCTCGGCTGCGCGAAGCTCGTGGTGCTCTGCAACGCACCCGACGACAACCCCTTCATGGCCGGCGCCTTCCACGGCGTGACGGAGGCGGACGCGATCATCAACGTGGGCGTCTCCGGGCCGGGCGTGGTCAAGTACGCGCTCGAGCGCATCCGCGGCGCCGACTTCGAGACGCTGTGCGAGACGATCAAGCGCACCGCCTTCAAGATCACGCGCGTGGGCCAGCTCGTGGCGCAGGAGGCCTCGCGCCGCCTCGGCGTGCCGTTCGGCATCATCGACCTCTCGCTCGCCCCCACGCCCGCCGTGGGCGACTCGGTGGCGGACATCCTCAAGGAGATCGGCCTCGAGCATCCCGGCGCGCCCGGCACCACCGCCGCGCTCGCGCTCCTCAACGACCAGGTGAAGAAGGGCGGCGTGATGGCGAGCTCCTACGTGGGCGGACTCTCGGGCGCCTTCATCCCCGTCTCCGAAGACCAGGGCATGATCGACGCGGTCAACGCGGGCGCGCTCACGATCGAGAAGCTCGAGGCCATGACGTGCGTGTGCTCCGTGGGCCTCGACATGATCGCCGTGCCCGGCGACGTCTCCGCCGCCACGCTCTCCGGCATCATCGCGGACGAGGCGGCGATCGGCATGGTCAACCAGAAGACGACCGCCGTGCGCGTCATCCCCGTGATCGGCAAGACCGTGGGCGACACGGTGGAGTTCGGCGGCCTGCTCGGCCACGCGCCCGTGATGCCCGTGAACCGCTTCGCGTGCGACGCCTTCATCGGCCGCCGCGGCCGCATTCCCGCGCCCATCCACAGCTTCAAGAACTAATCGAAGAGTCCGTTTCGTCATGCACGCCTTCACCACCAAGATCCTCACGCTTCTGCTGCTCGTCTGCGGGGTCGCCGTCTCGGCGTCCGCCGCCTGGTACTGGCCCTTCGACCCCGACAGCACGAACAAGCCGCCGCGGCTTCACCGTCTGCTCGAACAGGCGAACGAGTACATTGAGCTCGCCGAAGACGAAGCGCTCGACGGCAACGGCGACAAGGCGATCGAGAACTACCGCCTCGCGCTGAAGGAGATCGATCGCGTGGAGCTTGAGAACCCCGACCGCGCGGACACCGCCGAATTCGCGCCGCTGCGTAGCAAGCGCGCCACGTGCTCGGCGGCCATCGACGCGATCCGCTTCGCGCAGGTGAATGAGAACGAACGCGCCGTGGCCGTCTCCAACACGACGAAGCTCGAACGCCGCTGGCGCCTCAAGCACGGTCTGCAGACGCTTGCCGACGAGATCTTCGCGCGCGAGGAGGCCGCCAAGACGAACAAGACCGACTCCGCCACCAACACGACCAACACCGTGACCGCCGCCACCAAGGCGACCAATACCGTGACCAGCGCCACCAACACGACCAACGCCGTGACGACGGCCACGCTGGGCGATGCGCTCAAGGCCGTGCGCACGGGCGCCTACGCGGAGGCCGAGCGCATGCTGGACGTGCTGGAGAAGACGAAGCCCGGCGACCTCAACGTGCTGCTCATCCGCGCGGCCGCGCAGGTGGGCGCGGGCTACCTCTACGCGGCGCGGCGCACGCTCGAACGTGCGGCGAAGGCGCATCCGAAGTCCTATCTGCCGCTCTACAACCTCGCGCATCTCACGCTGCAGATTGATGCGGGCGACCAGATCGTGGCGCGTGCGCTCTACGAAAAGGGCCGCGCGCTCGGCGGCCCGCAGGACGCCGCGCTGGAAGGAAAGTTCAAATGACGCGACGCCTGACAGCGGCGCTCTGCGCCGCGCTTGCGGCGGCGTTCGGCGCCTGCGCCGCGCCCGACGAACCCGCGCCGAACGCGGCGATCGAGGTGCTCGCGCCGGACGGCAAGACGC
>CAVGKN010000244.1:0-2219 GCA_963629855.1 Lachnospiraceae bacterium | reverse complement strand
GGCTACTTCAGCTACACGGGCGACATGAACTTCGCGATCGTCATCCGCACGATGCTTCTGCAGGGCCGGCGCCTCACGATGCGCGCCGGCGCGGGCATCGTGGCGGACTCCGACCCCGAAACGGAATACCGCGAAACCCTCAACAAGTCGCAGGCCATCTTCTCGGCCGCCCAGTTCGCCTCTTCCCTCACGCACTAAGGAGCCACCATGATTCTCATGATCGACAACTACGATTCCTTCACGTACAACATCGTGCAGGAATTCGGCATGCTCGGCGCGGAGGTCGACGTCGTGAAGAACGACGCGACCGACGTGGACGGGCTTCTCGCGCGCCATCCGGCGGCGGTCGTGTTCTCGCCCGGGCCGGGCAATCCCGACTCGGCGGGTATCACGCTCGCGGCCATCCGCGCCTTCGCGGGGCGCGTGCCGCTGCTCGGCATCTGCCTCGGCCACCAGTCCATCGCCCAGGCCTTCGGCGGCCGCATTGTGTCCGCCAAGCGGCTCATGCACGGCAAGACGTCGCGCCTGCGCCACGACGGCAAGGGCCTTTTCACGGGCTTCCCGCAGGGCATGGAGGTCATGCGCTACCACTCGCTCGCCGTCGAGCGCGCCTCGCTGCCGGCGTGTCTCGAAGTCTCCGCCGAGGCGGAGGACGACGAGATCATGGCGCTGCGCCACCGCGAGTTCCCGATCGAGAGTCTGCAGTATCACCCCGAATCCATCGGCACGCCCAACGGCATCAACCAGCTGCGCAACTTCCTCGACGTCGTGGCGGGAGGTGTGCGATGATCGCGGCGGCCTTGAAGAAGGCCGTGGGCGGCGCGCATCTCACGGAGGACGAAGCCTACGACGCCTTCCGCGCGCTGCTGGATGGCGCGGACGCCGAGCCCGCGCGCGTGGCGGCGCTGCTCACCGCGCTGCAGATGAACGGCCCCACCGTCGCGGAAGTGACGGGCGCCGCGCGGGCGCTGCGCGCGACCGGCCTCCACATCGCCGCGCCAGACGACGCCGTGGACATCGTCGGAACGGGCGGTGACGGCTTTGGCACGTTCAACGTCTCGACCACCGCCGCGTTCATCGCCGCCGGCGCGGGCGCGACCGTGGCCAAGCACGGCAACCGCGCCTCCACCTCGCGCTGCGGCGCGGCGGACTGCCTGGCGGCGCTCGGCTACAATCTCGACCTCGCGCCGGAGGACGTGGCCAAATCCATCGCCGCCAACGGCATCGGCTTCTGCTTCGCGAACGCCTGCCATCATGCCATGCGCCACGCGGCGCCCGTGCGGCGCGCGCTGCCGTTCCGCACGATCTTCAATCTGCTCGGGCCGCTCGCGAACCCGGCGGGCGTCACGCGCTACGCGCTCGGCGTCTACGCGCCGGAGATTGTGCCGCTCTACGTCGGCGCCCTGCGCGCGCTCGGCGCGCGGAAGGCGCTCGTCTTCTGCGGGCCGAACGGCCTCGACGAGCTGGGGCTTGCGGCGCCGTCGCGCGTGGCCGAGCTCGACGCGCGCGGCATGGTGAAGGAGTACACGGTCGATCCCAAGCGCTACTTCGGGCGGTACTACCCGATTGAGGCGATTCGCGGCGGCGACCCCGCCGTGAACGCGCGCCTCACGCGGGCCGTGCTCGCCGGAGAGGAGAAGGGCGCCTACCGCTTCGCGGCCGCGCTCAACGCCACGGCCGCGCTCGTGGCGGCCGGCCGCGCGCCGACGATCGGCGACGGCCTCTCCCTCGCCTTCCTCTCCCTCGACTCCGGCGCCGCCTACAACAAGCTCGCCACGCTCGTGGCCGACTCCAACGAAGAACACGCGGTCGGGGAAAACCGAGACGCCGTGCAATTCACCGCCCCGTTCTGATCGCCGCGCGGGGGGCGGGAAAGGGCGTCTGAAAACTTTTTTCAAAAATCTTTCGAAACCCCCTTGCGCGGCGCCGCAGAATTTGATACACTATTTCCTCGTTCGCCCCACCACGGGACAACGCCGCAAGGCGGAGGAATGTGGGAAGGCGAGAGTCGATCCTTGAGAAGAGATGGTGCCGAAAGAGCGCGGAACGGACGGAGGCTCCGAGAGAGCCGCCGGAAGGGACGCGGAACACAGTGAGAGACAAGAACGAGTCTGCAAGCGGGTCCCGCCACCTCGGTGGCGGACCGAAAAGTTCAAGACGAAGTTTTTTTTCTGAGAGTTTGATTCTGGCTCAGAACGAACGCTGGTAGCGTGGATTAG
>CAVGKN010000243.1:0-2241 GCA_963629855.1 Lachnospiraceae bacterium | reverse complement strand
ATTCGCCGCAAGGGCGTGGTGCGCGTGATCTGCACAAACCCGCGCCACAAGCAGCGTCAGGGCTAAGAAAACAAAAGGAAAAGACAACCATGCCGAGATTGATGGGTGTGGATATTCCGGGCAAGAAGCATACGCGGTATGCGCTCCGGTACATCCACGGAATCGGGCCGAAGCGCGCGGATGACGTGCTGGCGGCGTGCAAGGTCGAGCCGAGCAAGAAGGCCGACGATCTGACGCAGGACGAGATCCATGCGATCACCACGTACATTCAGGACCACTACCGGGTCGAGGGCGATCTGCGCCGCGAGGTTTCGCAGAACATCCGCCGTCTGATCTCGATCGGGTCCTATCGCGGGCTTCGCCACAAGCGCGGTCTGCCGGTTCGCGGTCAGCGCACGAAGACGAACGCGAAGACGCGCAAGGGCAATCGCAAGGCTTCGGCCACGGTGATCCGCGCTGCGGCTCCGGCGGCGAAGAAGTAAGCCCGTTGCCAGCAAAGGAATTTAGACAATGAGCGAAGAAAAAGTCAAGCAGGAAGCGACCGAGGCTGCGGCTCCGGCCGCGGAGGGCGCGGCCGCACCGGCCGCCGCCGCCGAAGGGGAGGCCGCCGCTTCGAAGAAGCGTCCCGGCAAGTCCATTCCGGCCGGCATCGCCTTCATCCGTTCCACGTTCAACAACACGCAGGTGTCGATCGCCGACGCCCGCGGTGGCGTGATTGCCTGGAGCTCGGCCGGCAAGGCCGGATTCAAGGGCAGCCGCAAGTGCACGGCGTTCGCCGCGACGATGGTCGCGCAGGATGCCGCCCGCACGGCGTATGCCAAGGGCATGCACGAGTGCGAAGTCCGCATGCAGGGCGCGGGCGCGGGCCGTGAGTCGGCCGTGCGCGCGATTCAGGCCGCGGGCATTCGCGTCACGATGATCACCGACTGCACGCCGGTTCCGCACAACGGCTGCCGTCCGCGTAAGCGCAGGAGAGTCTAATCATGGGTCGTTATACAGGTCCCGTTTGTCGTCAGTGCCGCCGCGAAGGGCAGAAGCTCTTCCTCAAGGGCGAGCGCTGCTATCGCGCCAAGTGCCCGATCGATCAGGGCACGGGCATTCCCGGCATGCACGTGGCGCGCCGCGCCCGCAAGATGTCCGAATACGGCGAGCAGCTGCGTCAGAAGCAGGCGCTCCGCCGCCAGTACGGCATGGGCGAGCTGCAGTTCCACCGCTTCTTCAAGGAAGCGCTGCGCCGCAAGGGCGTGACGGGCGAGCTGCTGCTGCAGCTGCTCGAACTGCGCCTGGACAACGTGGTGTACCGCCTCGGTTTCGCGCCGAGCCGCCGCGCCGCACGCCAGTACGTGCTGCATGGCCATGTCACGGTGAACGGCCGCAAGGCCGCCGTGCCGTCGATGGTGCTCACCCAGGGCGACGTCGTGGCCGTGAAGGACAAGGCGAAGTCCCGCGATTTCGCGACGAAGGCGCTCGACGCCGCCACGAAGGCGCAGATGCCCGCGTGGATCAGCCTTGACCGCGCCGCGTTCAAGGGCGAGATCGTCGAGATCCCGACCCGCGAGCAGATCGCGCCGATCGTCGATGAACAGGCGATCGTCGAACTGTACTCGCGTTAATGGAAACGGGCGTTCGCCCGTCAGTCGTTTTCACCCACCTCAAGGGAGGTTTTAATGCCAATCCGTTTGAGTCGTTTTGAAATGCCGGAGCGCGTCCAGCGGGACGACGGCACCGCAACGGGCACCTACGCCCGTTTCGTGGCCGAGCCGTTTGAAATCGGCTATGCCCGCACGATCGGAAATTCGCTTCGCCGCGTGCTGCTCTCGTCCATCGAGGGCTGCGCGATCTCCTCGGTCAAGATCGAGGGCGTGGCGCACGAATTCTCGACCATCCCGGGCGTCGCCGAGGACGTGACGGACATCATCCTCAACCTGAAGCGCGTGCTGCTCAAGTCGTTCACGCGCGACAATCCCCGCCTTCACCTGCGCAAGGAAGGCCCGTGCACGGTCTACGCCGGCGACTTCGCCGCGGAGAACTCCGTGGACGTGCTCAACCCGCGCCAGGAGATCGCGACGCTCGAAGAGGGCGCCGTGCTCGACATGGAGTGCGAGACCCGCATCGGCCGCGGCTTCTGCCTCGCCGAGGGCAATAAGACGCCGGAGCAGGAGATCGGCCGCATTGCGATCGACTCGATCTTCTCGCCCGTCACGCGCGTGAACTTCCTCGTGGAGAACACCCGCGTCGGCC
>CAVGKN010000242.1:0-2246 GCA_963629855.1 Lachnospiraceae bacterium | reverse complement strand
CCTGACGGCACATCGAATGAATGTGCACGCCGTTGCCGTAGTCGAAGTCGCCCGAGAAGCCGTCGTACTGGTTGCCCGAGAAACGACGCGCGCGCGTGCCGATCGCCACGACCGTCTTCGGATAGCGCCCGAGGAAGAAGTTCGCCACGTCGATGTTGTGCACGTGCTGCTCGCAGATGTGGTCGCCGGAGAGCTCGGTGAAGTTAAGCCAGTTGGCGCACAGATAGGCGGCGTTCGTCATCCCGGCGTCGCGGTTGCGCACCCACGGCACATCGCCGTTCCAGTAGACCGCGCCGCCAAGAATCGTACCCAGGCGACCGTCGTCAAGGCCCTTCTTCACGCGCAGGTAGTTGCCCTGGTGGCGACGCTGCGTGCCGCACACGATCGAGAGATGCTTCTCGGCCGCGAGCTTCGAGGCCGCGATCATCTCGCGCACGCCGGGCGCGTCCACGGCCACGCCCTTCTCGGCGAACACGTGCTTGCCGTGCTGGATGGCGAACATCGTGTGGCGCGGACGGAAGTTCAGCGGGGTCGTGAGAATCACCACGTCCACGTCCGGACGGTCGATGGCCTGCTTGTAGCCATTGGCGCCGCAAAAGGCGTTTGCAGCGGGGGCGCCAAACTTCTCGGCCGCGCGCTTGGCCCTGTCGAGGAAGAAGTCGGCGAACGCCACGGGCTTGATCCTGACGTTGATGCCCTTCTTGCGCAGCTCGGCGGCCGCCTGGATCATGTTGCCCATGGCGCCCATGCCGTAGTAGTCGAACTCGTTCTTCGGCTTGCCGCCGCCGCCCACGCCGCGGCCGCCACAGCCCACCACGGCCACGCCGAGCACCTTGGCGTCGCCATCCTGCGCCATGGACGGCATCGCCGCCATCGCAGCCGCGAGGCTGCCCGTCTTAATGAAGTCTTTACGCGTCATTTCTTTCTTTACTCCTTGGTTAGTTTTGGGTTGGTTGTTTTAACCCAATAAATTTCCTACGCCTGCTCCCACTGTTCGCGGAGCATGCGGCACATGCCGGCGAGAATCTTCTGCTGTTCCTCGCGGTTCGGCCAGATCGGCTTGTTCTTCGCATCGCGCCCCTTCTCGAGGAAGCCGGCCTCGAGCGACACCGCACCGCGGTAGCCGATGAACTTGAGGCCCTTGAAGCCGTCCACGTAGTTGTCGAGCGCACCGTCCGAGCCCGGGATCTTCCGGCGGCCGAGCGAGGCCACGTGCACGTGCGAGAGCAGCTTGCCCGCGGAGACGAACGCGCCGAAAAAGCTCGGCTCTTCCTTGGACATGTGCCAGAAGTCGCCCATCACCGTGCAGCCCGGGCCGATTTCCTGCGCCATCTTCGCGCCGTCCGCCACCTGACGCAGGAACGGCGTCTCCGCGCGCTGCAGCGGCTCGAGCACGATCGAAGTGCCGCACTTCGCGGCCTTCTCCGCGAGACGCTTGCCCGTGTTCGTGACGAAGTCCGCGCGCAGTTCCTTGAGCCCCATCTCGGGCTTGCCGCGCGCGGGGCAGATGATGAGGCCCACGCTCTTCATTTCGCCGAGCAGTTCCAGCACGGGCATGAAGCGCGCCACCTCGGCGTCGTTCTTCGCCTTGTCGCGACGATCGAACCGCGAACCGCCGCACGCCGTGGCGAGGAAGAGCTTGCGGTTCTTGAGCGACGCGGCGACCTTGAGTCCCTTGTCGCGCAGCCAGTTGACGTCCGTGGGCACTTCCACGGCCTGGTAGCCGTTCGCCTCGAGGAAGTCGAGCTTCGCGTTCACGTCGTCATCCGTGGGGATGCCCCACCACTGGAGGCAGAGGTTCAGCTGCGCGGGCTGGGCCGGCGGCGTCAGCTTCGGCATCCCGGCGCACGCGCCGTCCGCCTTGTTGCATGCGGCCCGGAGAGCCGGAGCGAGCCCGGCAACGGCGCCCGCCATCAGAAATTCACGTCGATTCACCTTGATTGATCCTTTCTATGCGTTTTGAGATACGAGTCTTCGTTGAACAGAAAATCAAACCACTTGCGAACACACCAGCGGCTTGCCGCGGTTTTTGAAAGTGTCGAGCGGCGTGACGGTGATGGACTTCGGGGACAGCGGCTTGCCGTCCTCGCCCTTCGGCAGATTGCCGTACTTGATGAGGTACTTCGTGGGCGCGCCCGCCAGCGCGGGCGGCATGTTGTACTTCGAGTCCCAGACGCCGAAGACGACCGGATTGCCGTCCTTGTTCACAAGCCCCGTGTTGATTTCGAAGCGGAACGAGCGGGTCT
>CAVGKN010000241.1:0-2279 GCA_963629855.1 Lachnospiraceae bacterium | reverse complement strand
CTATCGCCAGCCGATCACGAAGGCCGAGATCGAGCAGATCCGCGGCGTGGCCGTGGATACGATCGTGAAGTCGCTCGTGGATCTGCAGCTCGTGCGCCTCGTGGGCCGCAGCGAACTGCCGGGGCACCCGTTCCTCTACGGCACGTCGCCGCTCTTCCTCGAGCATTTCGGCCTCGCCTCGCTGAGCGAGCTCAACGCGCTCGACCCCACGCTGCAGCGTTCCAACCCGCGCGAACGCGCCAAGCTCTTCGTCAAGGAGAAGAAGCCCGACGAACAGCCCACGCTCGAAGACGCCGCCAAGGAGGCCGACGCCGCACAGGCCGCGGCCACCGCTGCGACCGACACCGCCGTCAAGACCGACACCGCCGTGGCCGAAGAGCCCGACTCTGACGCGGAAGCCGCCGTGTCTGCCGACGAGGCCGACGATGGCGAAACTCCCGCGCCGGCCGCCGTGGCGGCCGGTGACGACGACGAGCCTCCTCGCCGCCGCGTCTCCTTCCGCCCCGATGACGACGAGGAAGACGATGAGCCGCTGATCGATGACGACGAGGGCAATGACGCATCTCTTGTCGATGACGACGACGAGGGCGACGATGAGTCTCTTGTCGATGACGACGAGGGCGAGGATGACGAGTCTCTGCTCGACGACGACGACGAGGGCGACGGTGACGAAGAATTTGACGATGACGACGAAGAGGCCGACGACGAGGAGGCCGAGGAAGGGGAAGATGACGATGACGACAACAAGTAGACCCTTGTGGACGTGCCTGGCTCTGGCGGGCCTGGCGCTGGCGTGCGGCTGTGACCGCGGGCCGTCGCTCTCCGAGATCGAGGAGCGCGAGCGCACTTCGCGTCTCTACACGAACGCGATGGACGACCTGCAGGCGGGGCGCATGGATGCGGCGATCAAGGGCTTCGAGCGCGTGGTGCTCGAGGAGCCGAAGTCGTATTCCGCGCACTTTCAGCTCGCGACGCTGCTGCAGGACGTGCGCAAGGACTATATCTCCGCCATTGCGCACTACCGCAGCTATCTCGCGCTGAGGCCGGCTTCCGACAAGGCGACCGTGGCGCAGGATCGCGTGAAGCTCTGCGAGACGCTGCTCGGTGCGGAGTACTTGCGCAAGGCGGGCGGCAGCGCGTCGGGCAAGCTCGCCTCCGACAACGAGAAGCTGACCGCTGCGCGCGATGCGCTCGCCGCGCAGGTCAAGAAACTCGAGGGCGACCTCGCAAAGGCCAAGCGCGACATCGCGCGCCTCGAAACCGAGAACGCCTCCAAGAGCCGTCTGCTCGCCAAGCTCAGCGAGGCGGACGACGTGAAGGGCTCGAAGTCGACGGCCGTGAAGGACGCGCTTGCGACGCTGCGCGAAGAACGCGCGGAAGTGGAGCGTCGCCGCATTTCGCCGACGGACGCCGAGCTGCTCGACGAGAATGACGAGGCCGATTCCGCCACCGCCGTCGACCGTGCGCGCACGGCCAGCGAGATCAAGGATCTGAAGAAGGAACTGGAGGCGCTCGACGCGGAGCCGGCGCCGCCGAAGCCCGACGCCACCAAGAAGGGCACTGCCAAGCCCGTGCCGCTCGATGCGGTGCTCGGCGGCGCGAAGAAGCCCAAGGCCGCCGCCGGGGCGCGTCCCGAGACGTACACGGTGCAGGATGGCGACACGCTCTTCCGCATTTCCACGCGTTTCTACGGCTCGCCCACCAAGTGGCGCGCGATCCTGAACGCCAACCGGGCCATCATCTCCGCCGACGGCCGCCTGCGCGCGGGCCAGGTGATTCGTCTCCCCTAAGCCATGGCGCCGCTCGTCACATCGCTTGTTCGGCCGCGCCATGCGTGGACCGGAGCCGACATCCCCTGGCAGATCGACGTGGGGGACGAGGTGTGCGCCGCGCTGCCCGTCGAGCGCCGGGCCGGCTGGCGCCTCTTCCACTACCTTTCCGGCGGCGGCATCCGCGCGTTCGCGGGCTCGCTCGCGCGCGAAGTCGTCTCGCGCCGCCAGACCCGCTTTTTCTGGATCATGGGCGCCGTGTCGCTCGCCTGGCTCGCCCTCTGGTTTCTGCCGTTCTGAATTTTATGAGGAGTGATTATGGGTGTTCTTTGTCGCATCGGTAAAATGATCGTCAACATGCGTTACTTCGACACGGCGCAGCACCACAAGCCGCATGTCCATGTCGTCTACAACGGGAGCGAAGCGGGGGTCGCCGTTGACGGCGAACTTCTCGCCGGCGGTCTGCCTCCGCGTCAGATGCGTATCCTCGACGGCTGGCTTGCCAAGCGC
>CAVGKN010000240.1:0-2287 GCA_963629855.1 Lachnospiraceae bacterium | reverse complement strand
GCGCCGTGCAGGCGCGTCTCGCGCCGGGCGTCGGCGAGCAGCCCCTGTAGCCGCGCGATCTCGCGGTCGCGCGTGGCGATCGCCTCCGGGTCGGGCTCGGCCGGTCGGGCTTCCGCTTTGGCGCGCGCGTCGGCCAGGGCGTCGTCTTGACGTTTGACCTTCGCCTCGAGGTCGGCGATGGCCGCGCGGCGCGTCTCAAGGTCGCGGCGCAGCGCGGCACATTCCTTCTTGAGCGCGTCGCGCTCGTTGCGCATGTCGGCGAGTTCGGTGGCGAGCGAGACGCTGGCCGCCTCCTGGGTTTCGTACTCTTCCTTCTGCTGTTGAATCTGGGCGAGCAGTTCGTCCTCGCGCGCTCGAAACACGGCGCGTTCCTTCTCGCGCGCCTCCTCGGCGAGTTCCTCGCGCACGCGCGCCACCGTGTTGGGCGTGACGCGGGTTGTTCGGCGCGGCGGCGGCGCCTCCGCGCCTTGCGTTCGGCCACCGCCCTTGGCTTCGCTGCCGCCGAGCATGGCGGAGAAGATGTCCGTGGATGAAAGATCTTTGACCGTAGGCATGGTGTTCCTCGTTTCGTCGTTGAGTTTCTGAAGAAAGCTACCACCGGCCGGTTTCCCAGGCGAGAAGCTGCCGTTGCGTCAGCATACGCGCGGAAGCCGTGTCCGTTGCGCCGCGATACCAGTCGGCAACGGCGCGGATCGTCGTGTCGAAGTCCCAGTGCGGATGCCAGCCGAGCTTCGTCTGCGCCTTCGTGGAATCGAGCGAGAGGAACTTGGCCTCGTGCGGTGCGTTGGGGTCCGTGCGGTTTTCGACTTGGGCGTCGGGGAAGTGCGCGCACAGCGCGGTCGTGACGTCCCCGACCGTCTTCACCGCCGCCGGCGACGGCCCGAAGTTGTAGGCCGTCGAGAATGTGGTGAAGTCTGGCGTCGCCCCAAGCGTGAGATAGCCGGAGAGCGATTCGAGCACATGCTGCCAGGGGCGCGTCGCGCGCGCGTTCCGCACGATGAACGGCGTCTTCGTCTGCCACGCGCGCATGAAGTCTGGCACGAGGCGGTCGGCTGCCCAGTCGCCGCCGCCGATCACGTTGCCCGCGCGGGCGGAGGCCACCCAGACGGGCGACGCCGGCGAACCGAAGAACGAACGGCGGTAGCTCTGGATCGCGATTTCGCACGCGCCCTTTGACGCGCTGTAGGGGTCGCTGCCGCCGAGCGGGTCTCCCTCGCGGAAGGCGCGGCCGGTCTCGTCGTTCTCGTAGACCTTGTCCGTGGTGATGCAAACGACGCGCAGCGGCGCGCGCCAGCCTCTTACGGCCTCCAGTACGTTGACGGTGCCCATGACGTTCGTGTCGAAGGTCTCGCGCGGCGAGACGTAGCTTTCGCGCACGAGCGGCTGTGCGGCAAGATGGAAGACGACGTCGGGCTGCGCGGCGCGAAGGGCGGCGGCGAGCGCGTCGAGGTCGCGGATGTCGCCGATTACGTGGTGGGCAAGGCGCGCGGCGAGGCCGAGCTGGTCGAAGAGCGCGGGCGTCGTCGCCGGCGCGAGCGCGTAGCCCGAAACCTCGGCGCCGAGGTGCAGCAGACATTCACAGAGCCACGAACCCTTGAACCCCGTGTGCCCCGTTACGAAGACGCGCTTGTTGCGATAGAAGTCAAACATGCAGATAGTATACCACACCCAAGGGCTCATGGGGTGGTGGCGGCCGGAAAGACGATGAAGGCGGGGAGGCCCTTGATGCCGAGGTCGCGGAAGTCGGGGAGGTGCAGAAACGCCTCCAGATCTTCGGCCTGCACACGCACGACCGCGAAGCGCGCCAGGTCGCGCGCGACCTCCGGATCGCGGAGCGTGGTGCGTTCCATGGCGCGGCAGTTCTTGCACCACGTGGCCCAGACGTCCACGAGCACGGGCCGACCCGTCGCGCGTGCGGCGGCAAAGGCCTGCGGCCACGTGGCCGGCGTGGCCTCGGCGAGGTCGCGCGTCCCCCCGGCGTCGCCGCGGAAGCCGATCCAGGCAAGATGGCCGTACCAGAGCGCACAGAGCGCAAGCACGCCGGCGAAGACGCGGTTCACCCAGCGCATCCACGCGCCCGGTCGCGGCAGCACGGCGAGTCCCGCCGCCGCGAACGGCCACGGCAGCGCCATGCCGAGCCCGAGCACGAACGGCAGCGCGACCACCCACGTGCGCCCCGCCGCGAAGCCTTTGGCCGTGAGGAGCAGCGTGGCGAGCAGAATCGGTTCCACGCACGCGCCCGCGAGCACGGCCGCGCCCGCGCCGAGCAGGAACACGCCGCAGAGCC
>CAVGKN010000239.1:0-2312 GCA_963629855.1 Lachnospiraceae bacterium | reverse complement strand
TCTCTACGACGCGATCCGGCTGCTGCCGTTCGAGCTCGGGCTGCGCTTCTTCCAGGACTATCTCGCGGGCGACCGCTACTTCAAGGTGCGCCAGCCCGGGCAGAACCTCAACCGCGCGCGCGTGCAGTTCCGCCTGTGCGAGGTGATTGAGGCGCGCGAACGCTCGATCCGCGACATGCTGGCGCATCTCTAGCACCTGAACCCGCATACGTGAAATCCCATTTACGGTACTGACATGAACGAACAGAACAATCTGATGAAGGAACGCGCCGTGCTGCAGGACGCCCGGCGCATGGTGGTCAAGGTCGGCACGCACTCCATCGCCACGAAGTCGGGGCGGCCGGACTACAAGGCGCTGCGGCGCGTGGTCGATGGCGTGTGCGCGCTGCGCAAGGCGGGGCTCGAAGTCCTCTTCGTGAGCTCGGGCGCCGTGGCGGCGGGCGTGGAGGCGCTGGGGCTCAAGGGGCGTCCTTCCGAGGTCTCCGACGTGCAGATGTGCGCGGCCGTGGGCCAGGCGCGCTTCATCTTCGAATACGAACGCCTCTTCGCCGCGCGCGACGTCAAGATCGGCCAGGTGCTGCTCACGCACTCCGACTTCGCCGACCGCCGCCGCGTGGCCAATCTGCGTCGCTCGCTCGACCACCTCGTGCGCGCCGGCATCGTCCCCGTGATCAACGAAAACGACATCGTGGCGGACGAAGAGCTCAAGGGCCTCTCCTTCAGCGACAACGACTGGCTCGCCTCCCTCATCGTCAAGCTCGTGCATGCGGACGCGCTCGTGCTGCTCACCACGGTGGACGGTCTGCTCGACGCGACCGGCGCGCGCGTGCCCGCGATCGGCAAGGTGCGCGACGCGCTCAAGCTCGTGAAGCCCGGCGAGAAGGGCGCGCTCTCCAAGGGCGGCATGGGCTCGAAGCTCAAGGCCGTGCAGAACGCCGCTCGCAGCGGCGCGAACGTCGTCATCGCCAACGCCGCGCAGCCGCACGTGCTCGACCGCATCTTCGCGGGCCGCGACGTGGGCACGTTCGTGCCCGGCAGCGCCCTCTGAATTTTCAACCCGCCATGCGCTACGCGATCCTCTCCGACGTCCATGCAAACGCGGCCGCGCTGCGCACGGTGCTGGCGGACGCGGCGGACGCACATGCGGAGAAGATCGTCTGCCTGGGCGACGTGCTCGGCTACGGACCCGAGCCCGTGGAGGCGCTGGAGCTTGTCTACCGCCGGGCGCACGTGTGCCTCGCGGGCAATCACGACGACGCGGTGTCGGGGCGCTTCTCCGTGGAGGACTTCACCTCTTTCGCGGCGGAGGCCGTGGCGCGCCACCGCGCCGCGCTCGCCGCGTCCGCGCTCGACTGGTTGGCGCATTTGCCGCACACGTGCGCGTTCACGGGCCCGGCGGGCGCGTTCGCCTGCGCCCATGGCGACTTCGCGCGTCCCGAGCAGTTCGACTACGTGATCGAGCCCGAGGACGCGATGGCCTCCTGGTCGGCGCGCGAGGAGCCGCTGCTCTTCGTGGGGCATACGCACAAGCCCGGGCTCTTCGTGCGCGGCGCCAGCGGCGCGCCCCATGCGCTGGAGCCGATGGACTTCGTGCTCGAGCCCGGCAAGCGCTATCTCGTCAACGTCGGCAGCGTGGGCTATCCGCGCGCGGGCGAGCCGCGCAGCAGCTACTGCCTCTACGACGACGAAACGGGCACCGTGTCGTTCCGCACAACGCCCTTCGACTTCGAGGGCTACCGCGCGAAGATGCACGGTCAGGGTCTCGACGAGGCGCCATGGGTGCGGGCGCGCGCGGAGGAGCGGGCGCGCGGCGCCGTGCGTGGCGCGGCGCATTTCGGCAGATCCGTCGCATCTGCCCAGCCCACCGCGCCCGCACGTCGGCGTGCGCTGCATTTGCCCGTGATCGCCGGGGCGTTTCTGCTCGCGGTGGCGGGCACGTGGTGCGCGCTGCGCATGCCCTCGACGCCGTCCGCCCGACCTGAAGTTCCGCCGCCTAAGGTCGAAGAGGCCGTTAAACCGTCATCGGCATCCGTGTCGCCCGCGACGCTGGGCCCGGTGGTGGCGACGCGGCGCTGCACGGTGCCGGCGCGCGACCGGCGCGTGGCCTTTTCCGTGAAGCTGGCGCGCGGCGGCGCACTCGTGTGGGTGCGTGTGCGCTTCGAGGATGCGCGCGGCATGCCCGTGGGCGAGGACGTCTGGTTCCCGAACGTGCGGCTCTCGAAGAAGGCGCCGAAGCGCGGCGTGCCGGCGCCCGAAGGCGCCACGGCGGCGTTTCTCGACGTCGTCAAGGCGCATGCCGACGATGCCTGCAC
>CAVGKN010000238.1:0-2313 GCA_963629855.1 Lachnospiraceae bacterium | reverse complement strand
CGTGGATGCCACGAACCACTACACGTTCGTGGCGCTGCGCAGTCCGGGCGCGCTTGAGGCCGGCACGGTGGCCAATGCGGATGGCACATGGCTGAAGACGGCGATCGACAGCGCCACCGCCACGAACATCACGGGGCTTTCGACCTTCAACGGCAATCTGC
Source organism: Lachnospiraceae bacterium (assembly GCA_963629855.1). GTDB lineage: Bacteria > Verrucomicrobiota > Kiritimatiellia > RFP12 > UBA1067 > RUG572. Next base: position 2,152 of record CAVGKN010000238.1, on the reverse strand, counting down.
GCTACTATCTGCCGTATGGTCTGGCGCTGGTGCGGCCGAGCGGCGTCATCGAGCACCAGATCGTGTTCGAGGGCACGAACATCTACTACAACACGATCGATGAAACCCGCTACAGCGGCACGAACCTGCTGGCGAAGGTCAAGCTCGTGGATGGCGACGATTCGCACTGGTTCTTTGCGGGCGGAGATCCGAACGACGGATCGCTGGGTGTGTTCCGCAGCCACGGCGAGGATGCGTCGTGCTGGACGAACTGGATGGTGCAGACGCCTGCCGCGCTCAACAAGCTGCGCGACGGCACGCTGCAGGCGATCGACGCCGACTGGTTCCTGCAGCCGAACGGCACGAACGTGTGGATCTACGCGACGGTGCTGGGTGAGCACATCTCGCAGCGCATTGGCTCGAACACGAACCGCACGTCCGTGACGATCATCCGCAAGGGCGATTCCACGAACATCGTCTACACGACCGCGCCCTGGTATCAGATCGGCGTGCTGCAGACGAACGGCGTGACGGTCGCCGAGGCGCAGGGCCGCGCGAAGCGCTCGGACACGCCCGCGCACGAGTGGACGCTCAAGCTCAACAGCGTGGAGGGGACGGTCAATGTGACGGTGGACGAAGAACCGGCGCAGGACGTGCTCGACGCGGGGCTCAAGCCGACGGATCCCTACTACAACGCGGTCATGCACTGGCTCGCTTCGTATGGCTCGGACGCCCCCATTCACAAGGCGGTGCAGCTGGACCTCGCGGACACGGTGGTCGGCGAGCTCGACATCTGCGACATGTACTGGCTCAACATCAATCCCATGGAGGAGGGCTGGGCGCTCAAGGCCGGCATGGGCGGCGTGAGCACGACGGCCGCTTCCACGACCTCGGCGCGTCCCGACGGCTCGTCGGGCGCTTCCTTGCTCGCGGCCGTGGCGCCCGTGCCGTACGAGAACGAATCGGTCACGAACGTGCGCGTGCTCGTGACGATGATGATCACGAATCGGAACACGGGTGTGGCCTACAAGCCGAACTGCCTCCAGGGCCTCGAGCCTGGCAGCAGCAGCGCCGACTATGGCCTGAACAGCGCCAATTGGACGAGCGTGACCTTCAAGGTGTGCGGCGCGCTGCAGCGCGAGGGCGTGAAGAACGACTTCTACCCGCTGCGCTGGTTCGTGTTTGGACCGGATTCGTTCGACGACAACTTCCAGTCGCGCATCGAGATCAGCGATCCGCACGCGACGAGCTCGCCTGGCTACTTCAACGGCTGGAGCGACTATCCCGACGTGCCGGTGTTCTACAAGTGGAGGCTCGACGCCGAGCCGCCGTCGCTCGACACCACCGAGATGCTCAAGGCCGACTCCACCTACCACTGAGTTCACCTTTAACGTTTAACCTTTAACTTTAACGTTTAACCTTTAACTTTTAACCTTTAACTTTTAACTTTTAACGTTTAACCTTTAACTTTTAACTTTTAACTTACTCTCCATGAGCGATTACAATCACGCCGCCATTGAGGCAAAATGGCGTCGGTACTGGCTGGACAACAAAACCTTCAAGACGGACACCTCCGCCGCGGACAAGCCGAAGTTCTACTGCCTCGACATGTTCCCCTATCCCTCCGGCGCGGGCCTGCACGTGGGCCACCCCGAGGGCTACACGGCAACGGACATCCTCTGCCGCTACAAGCGCATGAAGGGCTTCAACGTGCTGCACCCGATGGGCTGGGACGCCTTTGGCCTGCCCGCCGAGCAGTACGCCGTGGAGACGGGCACGCACCCGGCGGTCACCACGAAGAAGAACGTGGATCGCTTCCGCAGCCAGATCCAGGCGCTCGGCTTCAGCTATGACTGGGACCGCGAGGTCAACACCACCGATCCGAAGTACTACAAGTGGACCCAGTGGATCTTCGAGCAGCTCTACAAGAAGGGGCTCGCCTACGTGGCCGAAGTGCCCGTGAACTGGTGCCCCGCGCTTGGCACGGTGCTCGCAAACGAAGAGGTGATCGACGGGCGCTCCGAGCGTGGCAACCACCCCGTGGAGCGCCGCCCGATGCGCCAGTGGATGCTGCGCATCACGGAGTACGCCGAGAAGCTGCTCGCCGGGCTCGACGATCTCGACTGGCCCGAGGGCATCAAGGAGATGCAGCGCAACTGGATCGGCAAGTCGG
>CAVGKN010000237.1:0-2332 GCA_963629855.1 Lachnospiraceae bacterium | reverse complement strand
GGATGAAATAGCCGCGGCGTGGCGCGAGGTCGCGCATCGCGGCAAGCGAACGCGCGAGGTTCATGTGCGTGGAATGCTCGCGGTCGCGCAGGCAGTCGAGCACAAGCACGTCGAGATTCCGCATCTTCTTGCGCGTGGCGGCGGGAATCGCGATGCAGTCCGACACGTAGGCGACGCGCGCGCCGTCGTGTTCGAGCAAATAGCCGTTCGTGCGCGGGCCGCCGTGCTCCACCGGCAGCGGCGTCACCTTCACCTCGCCAATGCGGAAGGCGCGCGTCACGGGCGTGAAGTCGATCATGGGACGGAAGAGTCCCTGCGCGTTCGCCTGCGTGGTGATGTAGGGGAAGATGTGGTGCATCGCCTCGATCGTCTCCGGCGCGGCGTAGCAAGGCAGCACCGTCTTGCCATTGAGCGTGTTGAAGCGGCGCACGTCGTCGAAGCCGGCGATGTGATCCATGTGCGCGTGGGTGAGCACAACGGCATCGACCTTCACAATGTTCAGTTCCAGGCACGCCACGCGGAACTCCGGCGGCGTGTCGATCACGAACGCCGTCCTGCCCGCGCGCACATAGACGCCCGACCGGCGGCGTCTGTCGCGCGGGTCGGTCGAGGTGCACGTGGCGCACCGGCAGCCGATCTGGGGAACCCCCACGCTCGTGCCGGTGCCGAGGAACTGGAGCGAGAGACTCACTTCTCGTCGTTGTAGAGCGCGAAGGCGTCCTTCGGCGTGAGCCCGTTGTGCACCACGCCGGCAATCGCCTTCATCATCGCGCGCGGCTTCGCGCTCTGGAACACGTTGCGCCCCATGTCCACGCCCGCCGCGCCAGCCTGGATGGCCTTGTACGCGAGCTCAAGCGCCTTCTCCTCCGGCAGTTTCTTGCCGCCGGCGATCACGATCGGCACCGGGCACTGCGCCACGACCTTCTCGAAGCCTTCGTCCACGTAGTACGTCTTCACGAAGGAAGCGCCGTTCTCCGCGCACACGCGCGTGGCGAGCCCGAAGTAGCGCGCGTCGCGCGCCATGTCCTTGCCCACCGCCGTCACGCCGAGCACGGGAATGCCCAAACGCTCGCCCATGTCCACCGTGTGGACGAGGTTCTGCGTCGTGACCTGCTCGCTCACGCGGTCGCCGCACGCGACCATCACGGCCATCGCGCTCGCGTTCACGCGCACCACGTCCTCCACGTCGTAGACGCGGTTGAGGTTGAGGTCGGTGAGAATCGTGGTTCCGCCATCGCTGCGCAGGCACACGGGCTTAGACATCGTGGGCGGGATGACGCTGCGCAGGATGCCGCGCGTGCACATCAGGCAGTCCGCGTATTCGATCAGCGGGTTGATCGAGAGATCCACGCGCTCGAGGCCGCTCGTGGGCCCCATGATGAAGCCGTGGTCGCACGCGAGCATCACGGTGTGCCCGCTCTTCGGGTTGAAGATGCGCGAGAGGCGGTTCTTCACGCCCCAGCAGCGGTTCTCGTTGCCCTTGAGGAAGAACGCCTCGTTCTTCTGAGGCGTGTCGAGGCCGTACGAGGCGGCCTCCTTGAATCCATCCATGTCTGCCATAGTTTTCTCTGCTTTTGCGTTGAGGTGAATGTCGAGTTGGGAAAAAGTGGACCTATTCGGCGAAGCAGGCCCAGATGTCGGCGTTGCTGGCGCTGCCGGCGTCGATGGGACCGATGGAACGCGCGCCGAGGTTCCTGGCGCGGCCGAACTTGGCCTGCATGTTCGCGGTGGCGGCGCTGCCGGCCTTGGCGGCGGCGGCGGCGGCGGCGAACATCGCCGGCTCGCCTTCGGCGGCGTGGGCCTTGAGCGCCTCGACCGCGGGAATGAGCGCGTCCATGAACGTCTTGTCGCCCACCTTCGCCTTCGTGGCGAAGCCGAGCTCCTCGAGCCCGGCGGCGAAGAGGTCGGCGATCTCGTCGGCCGTCAGCTCGGTCTTGCCGGCCTCGACGGCGTCGGCCATGCCCTCGAAGAGCGTGCCGTAGAGCGAGCTCGTGGAGCCGGAGACGTCGCTTTCGAGATGCGCGACCATGTCGCCCAGCAGGCCCTTGAAGTCGCTGCCCTGCGCGGCGGCGAGCGCCTTGGTGGCGGCGACGATCGCCTCGCCGTGGTCGCCGTCGCCGCCTGCGGCGGCGTCGAGCGCGGAATAGTCCTTTTCACGGGCGGCCGTCTTCGCCGCCGCCTTCGTCCAAACCTGTCTGAACTGTTCGAGTGTCATGTCTGCTCCTTGACTGGGAAACAAGAGTATACCACATTTTCGGCCGTAGATGGCGTAATGGGTACGGCCGACGCATTTGCGAGAGGATCAGCCCTCTCGAGCGAGGGTGGAGTCATT
>CAVGKN010000236.1:0-2338 GCA_963629855.1 Lachnospiraceae bacterium | reverse complement strand
AGAGGCCCGCGTCAGGTCGCCACGCCCCCTGCGGACGCGCCTTCATCGCACGCCCAAGCCTCTCCGCCTTTGCTCTCCCCCGACCGCTGACCGATTACCCCATTACTGAGCGGAGGCTTGCCAGAAGGCCATTTTTTTGGTTTACTGTTAACTTGCATGAGCACATTGGATACACGTATGCGCTACACGGCGGCCAGGGATCTGATCGCCGCCTCGGGTCGCATTCTCATCTCGGGGCACCTCAGCCCGGACGGCGATTCGCTGGGCTCGATGATCGCCCTCGCCCGGCTGCTGCGCGCGGCCGGCCACGACGCCGTCGCCACGGCCGACGTGCACGCGCTCGGCAAGCCCGGCTTCCTGCGCGGCGTGGAGGAGCTCGTGCCCCTGCGCAAGCTGCGCCGGCGCAAGTTCGACCTCTTCATCTACGTGGACGCCTCGCAGCCGTCGCGTCTGCCGCCCGAGGTGCGTCCCTTTGCGGAGAAGCTGCCCACGCTCACCTTCGACCACCATGCCACGAGCGCGGAGACGGGCGCCGTGTCGATCATCGACCCCACTGCCGCCGCCACCGCCGAGATCATCTGGCGCTTCGCGAAGTGGATGGAATGGCCGCTCGACGAGGTCGTGGCCGAGGCGCTCTGGGTGGCGCTCGTCACGGATTCCGGGCGCTTCGCCTACGATTCCACGTCGCCGGGCACGCTGCGCGCGGCGTGCGACCTGCTCAAGCATGGCGTGCGCACGTCCTACATCAACGACGTGATCTTCTGCTCGTTCAGTGCGCGCGCGATGGAGCTCAAGCGCCGCGCCTGGCGCTCACTGCACATCTGGAAGAACCGCAAGGTCGCCGAGGTCTCGCTCACGCGCGACGACTTCCGCGAGGTGCGCGGCAAGAAGGCCGAGGCCGAGGACGTGATCGAGATTCCGCGCCAGGTCGCGCACAACGAGATCGCGCTCTTCTTCTACCAGATTCCCGACCGCACCCACGAAACGCGCGTCTCCATCCGCACGCGCGCCCCCTGGGACGCGACGCAGCTCGCCACGCGCTTCGGCGGCGGCGGCCACGTGCGCGCGGCCGGCTGCACGATCACGGGCGGCATGGCCGTGGCCAAGCGCCAGATGCGCAAGGCCGTACGCGAGCTCCTTGCCGCCAAATCCACCCCGTCAACGCCCGCCACGCCATGAACACGCGCACCGTCCTCATCCTCACCGACGGCAAGGCCGGGCATGAGAATCAGTCCCGCGCCTTCGCCCGCGCGCTCGGCTGCGCGTTCGCGCTCGCCGAAGTCCACTTCAAGAGCCCCGTGCACAAGGCGCTGTCGTATCTCTGCGACCGGCTGGGGCTGCGCGTGCGCGCTCTCTTCACCGTGCAGCTGCCGGCGGATGCTGCGCCGGGCGCGTACGCCGCCGTGCTCGGCACGGGCTCGGGCACGTTCTATCCCGCGAAGGTGCTTGCGCGCGCGCTGAAGACGAAGTGCGGCGTGGTGCTCTATCCGCGCGGCTACCGCATCTCCACGTTCGACTGCGTGCTCGCGCCGGCGTTCGACCGGCCGCCCGCCGCCCCGAACGTGATCGAGATTCCCGCGAACCTCGTGGCGAACGACGCCGCCTTCTACGCGGCCGGCACGGAGGCCTTCCGCGCGCGCCATGTCTCCCCCGACCCGCAAAAGCCCGCCGTCGCCGTGATCGTGGGCGGACCCAACGCCTGCTCCACGATGACGGCCGACTGGATGCGCGCGCAGCTCGCGCGCGTCTTCGCCGCGCATCCCGGCGCCGAGTTCTGGGTGACGACGTCGCGCCGCACGCCGCCCGAGGTCGAGGCCGTGGTCGAGTCGTTCCCGTTCGACTACAAGCTGCTCTACTCGCGCGACCACTTCAACCCGATTCCCGCCTTCGTGTCGCTCGCGCGCGTGCTCTACGTCACCGCCGAATCCACGGGCATGCTCTCCGAGGCGTGCACGTTCGGCTCGGCGGAAGTGCGCGTGCTGGACAATCTCAGGCCCGGACCGCACAAGTTCCGCCGCTTCGCCGAAGCCTGTGCCGCCCTCGGCGCGAAGAAGATCGACCTTTCCGCGCCCTTTGCCGCCGCCCGCCGTCTTCTCGGATTCGATTCTGAGTCCGTCAAACCCTCAACTTGTTGAAACAAGGAAACACACATGAAACGAACACTCCTGATGCTCGCGGCCTCGGCCGCACTGGCCTGCGGCGCCGCCTACACCCCGGTGCCGGGCCTGAAGACCTCCTGGGGCGAGAAAATCACCCCTGAAAACGCCTGGCGCAACTATCCGCGGCCGCAGATGGTGCGCGACGGCTGGACGAACCTGAACGGCCTCTGGCAGTACGC
>CAVGKN010000235.1:517-2343 GCA_963629855.1 Lachnospiraceae bacterium | reverse complement strand
GCCCGGCATCATCGAAGGCGCCGCGAAGGGCGTGGGCCTCGGCCTCGCCTTCCTCAAGCACCTCGAGCGCGCCCATGTGCTCGTCTACGTGATCGACATGGCCGGCACCGACAACCGCAAGCCGTGGGACGACTACGCGACGCTCGCGAAGGAAATCGCCGAGTACAGCGAAGACCTTGCCTCGCGTCCGGCCCTCGTGGTCGCGAACAAGATGGATCGCGCCGCCGCGCGGAAGAACCTGCGCCGCTTCGTGAAGGAGACCGGCGTGACGCCGATCGCCCTCTCGTGCGAACCGTCGCTCAAGGACTTGCGCGAATACGCCGACCTCAAGGACTACGAAGGCGAAGTTGGTCTCGAGGCGTTCAAGGAGGCCATGCGCGCGCTCGTGAACCCCAAGCCGCGGGCGCATCAGCACCTTGAGACGCCGCCGCCCCCGCTGCACGAAATGCCTGACACGACGGGCGACGAGATTCCCGCCGAGGCGCTCAAGTTCGCCACCTTCCTCAAGCTTGACCCGCCGAAGAAGAAATCGCATCCTTCGCGCGGCAACATCCACTGAGAGTGCGCACTGTGCTTGTTTGCGGGCCACGTGTTTGGTATACTACATGCGCTTTGAACATCGTTTATCAAGGGCAGAACGTGGAGACCGACCAGACGACGCTGGCCGGTTTCCTTGAAACGCGCGGCGTGGACGCCGCGCGTGCGATTGTGGAGTGCGCCGGCGAAATCTATGCGCCCGGCGCCGATCTGGCGGGCGTGCCGCTCGTGGAACAGGCCGCCATCGACGTCTTCCGCGTGACGGCGGGGGGCTGAGGCGTGGGCGCGAATCCCTTTCTCACCGCGGCGGAGCGCGCCGTGCTGGCGCGCGCCCGCGTGGGCATCGCCGGCGCTGGCGGCCTGGGCTCGAACTGCGCGCAGCATCTCGTGCGCGCGGGCGTGGGCCATCTTGTGATCGCCGACTTCGACGTGGTGAACGCCTCCAATCTCAATCGCCAGTTCTTCTTCCGCGACCAAATCGGACGGAAGAAAGTCGAGGCCCTGAAGGAGAACCTGCTGCGCATCGACCCGGAGGCGGACGTGCGCGCGGTCGACGCGCGGCTCGACGCCGCTTCCGCGCGCACCCTCTTCGCGGACTGCGACGTGGTGGTGGAGGCGCTCGACGCCGTCGCCGCCAAGACGATGCTGCTCGGCGCGTTGCTGCCGCTCGGCAAGAGGATTGTCACGGCGAGCGGCATCGCCGGCTGGGGGCGGTCCAACGCGCTGCGCGTGCGGCGGCTCGGCGCGCGCGTGGTCGCCGTGGGCGACGAGACGACGGGCGTGGACGACGCCACGCCGCCCGTCTCGCCGCGCGTGGGCATCGCCGCCGCCCAGCAGGCCAACGCGGTGATGGCCCTGCTGTTCGGCCTCGAGCCGTAGAGGACATTTCACGTTTCAGTTGAAGAGGAAAGACACAAGATGAAAGATCTGGTCATTGGCGGAAGGCGGTTTACGAGCCGCTTCTTTCTCGGTACGGGCAAGTTCGCCTCGGGCGCGCTGCTCAAGGACGCGCTTGCGGCGAGCGGCGCGGAACTCGTGACGACGGCGCTCACGCGCGTGCACGAAGGCGATGCCGCGCACGACGACATCCTGAAGGAAATCGACCGCGAGAAGGTCGAGATCATGCTCAATACGTCCGGCGCGCGCACGGCGGACGAGGCCGTGCGCATCGCGAAGATCGGCCGCGCGGCGGGCTACAACTGGGTCAAGATCGAGGTGCATCCCGATGCGCGCTACCTGCTGCCCGATCCGGTGGAGACGCTGGCGGCGGTGGAGGCGTGCGCGAAGCT
>CAVGKN010000235.1:0-507 GCA_963629855.1 Lachnospiraceae bacterium | reverse complement strand
GCATGGTCGTGCTGCCGTACATCAACGCCGACCCCGTGCTCGCGCGCCGCTGCGAGGAGGCGGGCGCCGCCGCGGTGATGCCGCTCGGCTCGCCGATCGGGTCCAACCGCGGCATCCGCACGCGCGACATGATCGAGATCATCGTGGAGCAGAGCCACGTGCCCGTGGTCGTGGACGCCGGCATCGGTCTGCCGTCCCACGCCGCCGAGGCGATCGAGCTGGGCGCGGACGCCGTGCTCGCGAACACGGCCGTGGCCGCCGCCGACGATCCCGTGGCAATGGCGCGCGCGTTCGGTCTCGCCGTGCAGGCCGCCGAGCTCGGCATCAAGGCCGGGCCGCCCTCCGCGCGCTCCACGGCCTGCGCCACGTCTCCGATGGACATCTTCAAGTGAGGCCGCCGCGATGTTTCCGCTTTTGAAGTACACGCAGCAGCAGGTCGAGGACTTCTTCGCGAAGGTCACGCCCGAAATGGTGGCGGCCTCGCTCGCGAAGGAGCGCCACGACTGG
>CAVGKN010000234.1:0-2363 GCA_963629855.1 Lachnospiraceae bacterium | reverse complement strand
ACGACATCGACGAAGGCTTCTGCTACCCGCTCAACGAATGGCTCGGCGACGACCGCGACGGCGACGGAAAACTCTCCGACGCCGAGGCGCTCTGGCCGGGCTGGAAGGACGTGCCGCCGCTTTGGCGCGACGTGGCGACGAAGGACGGCAAGGTCTACGCCGTGCCCACGCCGGGCTTCGCCTACTACGGCCTCATCTACCGCAAGGATCTCGTGCGCGCGGCCGGGCTCGACCCCGAGACTCCGCCGCGCACGTGGGCGCAGTTCACGGCGTGGTGCGAGGCGCTCACGGCGGGCGACAAGACGATTCCGGGCGCGACGGTGCAGCGCGGCCAGCGCGCGTTCGGCATCGAGAACCGTCCCTGGGGCTTCCTGCCGTGGGTCGGCGCGGCCGGCGGCGACGTGGTGCGGCAGCGCGCGGACGGCGCGTGGGAGGCGTGCTTCGACGCGCCCGCCTGCTTGCGCGCGGCGGCGTTCCTGAAGGATCTCATCGGGCGTGGCGTGGTGCGCACCCTGCCGCAGCTCTCGCTGCGCAACGAGGTGGCGGATCTCTTCGTGCAGGGCGAGATCGTGAGCGTGTTCGGCGGCGAGGATCTCGTCACGTACCTCACGGAGAACCTGAACTTCCCCGCCGACCAGATCGGGCTCATGCCGTTCCCGGCGGCGGACGAGACGTGCGCGCCCGTGCTGCAGGCGCACAAGCACTTCTACGCGCTCACGGAAGGCGTGGGACGGCGACCGAAGGTCGAACGCGACCGCGTGTGGGCGTGCGTGAACGAGCTCGCGTCGCAGGCGGTCTACGATGAGACCGTGCGCAAGAACGTGGCCGAGGGGCGCGCGCGCTGGTGTCTGCCCGCCGATCTCGAACGGCTCGGCTTCACGGAGCATCTCGCCGAAGTGCCGCCCGGCATCCGCCGAATGTACGACGACCTGGCGGCGGGGCGCATCCGCGCCGTGACGGAGCCGCACGTCGGCTTCTGGCAGGCGGCGAGCGACCTCGTGAGCCGGCGCTTCCTCGGCCTTCTGCTGAGCGACGCGGGCGCGGACTTCGACTACGCCGCCGCGCTCGCCGCGATCACCGCCGACGCGAACCGCGGGCTCATGTTCCAGGCCGACGCGCGCGCGGTCGAGGCGAAGCGGCCGTATGCGCGCGTGATCCTCGGCATCGTGCTGATGTGCGCGCTCGCGTGCGCGGGGCTTCTTTGGCGGCAGACGCGGCGCGCGGCGCGCGCGACCGCCGCGCCGAATGCGTGCGCGTCCGCGCATCGCCTCGCGCCATGGCTTTTCCTCGCGCCCGCGATCCTCTCCATCGCGCTCTGGAGCTACTGGCCGCTCCTGCGTGGCGCGGTGATGGCATTTCAGGACTACCGCATCGTGGGCGACGCGGCGTGGGTGGGGCTCGACAACTTCATTCGCGTGGCGTACGATGCCGGTTTCTGGGCCGCGTGGGGACGCACCCTGCAGTACGTGGGCATCACGCTTGTGCTCGGCTTCACCGCGCCCATCGTGCTTGCGCTGCTGCTGAGCGAGATCCCGCGCGGCCGCGTGTTCTTCCGCACGGTCTACTTTCTGCCGCACCTCACGAGCGCACTCGTCGTCACGCTGCTCTGGAAGATGATGTTCGACCCCACGGAGAACGGCATGCTCAACCAGGCGCTCGCGGCGTTCGGCGGGACGCGGCACGCCTGGCTGCAGGATCCGGCGTGGGCGATGACGTGCTGCATTCTGCCGGGCGTGTGGGCGGGCGCGGGCATGGCCTCGCTCATCTACGTGGCCGCGCTGCACAGTCTGCCGCCCGACTACTACGAGGCGGCCGCGATCGACGGCGCGGGCATCCTCGGGCGCTTCCGCCACGTCACGCTGCCGCAGCTCATGCCGCTCATGGTCATCAACTTCGTGGGCGCGTTCATCGCGGCGTTCCAGGGCATGGGCTCGATCTTCCTGCTCACCTTCGGCGGTCCGGGCGACGCCACGAACGTGCTCTCGCTCACGATCTGGAAGGAAGCCTACAACAACCTGCGCTTCTCCACGGCCACCACGATGGCGTGGTTCCTCGGCGTCGCCCTCATCGGCTTCACCTACCTGCAGATCCGCTTCCTCCGCCGCGTCGAATTCCGCCAGGCCGCCGCGAACTGAGAAAATCAAGGCAAAAGAAACGGCCGGCATCCGGGAAGCGGATGTCGGCCGTTTGCCATGAAAGGGATGCGCAGGGCGCTTACGCCTTCTTCGCGATTTCGATGATCTGCTTGAAGCCCTCGGGATCGTGGATTGCGATCTCGCTCAGCATCTTGCGGTTCAGCGTCACGCCCGCCTTGAGAAGGCCGGCCATGAACTTGCTGTAGCTCAGACCTTCGGCGCGGGTCG
>CAVGKN010000233.1:0-2369 GCA_963629855.1 Lachnospiraceae bacterium | reverse complement strand
CGCCGGTCTACACGTTCCTCGTGCCGATCTTCTTCTGCTCGATGGGCATGATGGTGGACATCTCCGCGCTCTGCTCGAAGCCGGTCTTGATCTTCGGCGGCATCTACACGGTGCTCGCCGTGCTCGCGAAGGTGATCGGCTGCATGGTGCCCTCGCTCTTCTGCGGCTTCAACCTGCTCGGCGGCCTCCGCGTGGGCGCGGGCATGGTGCCGCGTGGCGAAGTGGCGCTCATCGTGGCCGGCCTCGGCCTTTCCAGCGGCTTTCTCACGCAGGAGATCTTCGGCATCGGCATTCTCATGACGCTCGTGACGACCGTGGTCGCGCCGCCCGCGCTCGTGGGCCTCTTCGCGCCGAAGAAGCGCGGCGTGCGCCACCCGAAGCCGAACCACGACAACTCGCGGCCCGTCACCTTCACGCTCTCCACGCCCGACATCGCCGAGCTCATGCTCGAGAAGCTCATCCACGAGTTCCGCAACGAAGGCTTCTTCACCTCGCTGCTCTCGAAGGAGGACAGCATCTGGGAGGTGGCGCTCGACGCGATGGAGCTTTCCATCAAGCGCGACAAGAACGTGATCGAGGTCACGTGCACGCCCACCGAGGAGGCCATCGTGGTCACGGCCTGGGCGGAAGTGGTCAGCCAGATGAACGACCTCGCCAAGTCGCTCTCCAAGCCCATGCAGGAGCGCAAGAAGATGGAGGAGCTCATCAACAAGAGCGACGCCACCGTCAAGGGCGGCCTCTCCCTCGCCCTGCGCTACGTGCAGCACTTCGCCATGCTGCCGCAGTTCAAGGCCACCTCCAAGCAGGAGGCCATCGAGAAGATGATCGACGCCGTGGCGAAGGAGTTCCCGAAGAACGTCACGGACGTGCAGGCGGTGAAGAACGCCGTCTTCGCGCGAGAAGAGGCCATGCCCACCGGGCTCGACCACGGCATCGCCGTGCCGCACGGCCGCACGGACGGCGTGAACCACATCGTGGGCGCGATCGCGCTCGTGGACAACTCGTCCAACGAAACCGGCGCGATTCCGGACTACGAGACGATCGACCATTCGCGCATCCAGGTGATCGTGCTCACGCTCGTGCCGGAGTCCGCGCAGCTGCCGTATCTGCAGGTGATGGCGTACATCAGCCGTGTGCTGCACGCAAACAACGCGGTCGACGAGCTCGTGCGCTGCACGACGGCGGACGAGATGCGCAAGTTCTTCCATTCGCACCGGTAACGGAGAAGGGGAGAACGCCGCGACATGGTCCAGACGCCTGAATGCGATTCACACCACCTGCGCTGGGTGGGCGACACGCTGACCGTTGCGCTGACGCTTGACGCGCCGCGCGCGGGGCGGGCCGTGTTCCGCACGGAGATCGGCGGCGCGGCCGTGGCGCGGCGCGAGACGATCGACCAGAACGACCGCGGCGTGACGCCGCTCGAGCGCGCCTGGCGCGACATCCCGATGCGCGAGACGGCGCCCGGCACGTGGCGCGCCGAGGTGCCGCTCGCCGAAGTGGGCGTGTTCAAGGGCAAGTGCTGCTTCTTCCCCGCAACGGGCGGCGTGCCGGAATGGCCGCGCGGCGGCAACTTCACCGTCAAGGTGGAGCCCGCCGAGACGCGCGCCGGCAACGCGATCTACACCGTGTTCCCGCGCCAGTTCGGCAGCTTCCGCGAAGTGGCGCGCCGGCTCGACGTCATCATGGGCGAGATGGGCTTTCGCATCATCCAGACGCTGCCCGTCTTCCCCGTGCCCACCACCTACGCCGTGATGGGCAAATATGGGTGCCCCTTCGCCGCCACGGACTTCTTCAGCGTGGATCCCGCGATGGCGGAGTTCGACGAGACAGCCACGCCGCTCGACCAGTTCCGCGAGCTCATCGGCGCGGTGCACGCGCGCGGCGGGCGGCTCTTCGTGGATCTGCCCGCGAACCACACGGGCTGGGCCTCCACGCTGCAGACGCACCATCCCGACTGGTTCCGCCACGAGGCCGACGGCCGCTTCCACTCGCCCGGCGCCTGGGGCGTGACGTGGGCCGACCTCGTGGAGCTCGACTACGCGCATCCCGAGCTGCGCGCCTACATGGCCAACGTGTTCCTCTTCTGGGTGCGCAACGGCGTGGACGGCTTCCGCTGCGACGCGGGCTACATGATCCCGGAGGAGACGTGGAAGTACATCGTCGCCCGCGTGCGCGACGAGTATCCCGACACCGTGTTCCTGCTCGAGGGGCTTGGCGGCAAGATCGAGGCGACGGACACGCTGCTCGGCCGCGCCGGGCTCGACTGGGCGTATTCGGAGATCTTCCAGACCGAAGACCGCGGCGCGTTCGAGTGGTATCTGCCGGGCGCGGTGAAGCGCGCGCGGACGCTCGGCACGCTCGTGCAC
>CAVGKN010000232.1:0-2390 GCA_963629855.1 Lachnospiraceae bacterium | reverse complement strand
GTTGCACTCGAAACCGTGATGGCCCCTCTGCCTGCAGTCCGGCTGGTTCAGGATAAGGTAGTAGCGCACGCCGCGACCGTCATCCCCCAGCGCGGCGGGAAGCGCGTTGAACGCGACGACCTCCATGTCGTCGGCGGCAGATGCGTTTCCGGTCACCGCCACGACATCGCGGCACGAGAGAATCCGCTCGGCGATCGCGCACAGCTCCGTGCCCTGCCCGGCGGAGCGTCCCGAAAGCGGCTCCGTGCCATTGAGCATCCGGTCGGGGCGTCCGTTCATCTGCATCGCCCACCCCTGCGGGTCGAACGCCGCATCGTAGGCCGAGCGGTCGCGCGCATCGCGCGTCAGCCGGCTCTTCAGCGCCGGGAACTTCAGCCCCTGCATGAAGTTCACGATGTGGATGCGGTAGCCGTCTTTCCACGCGCCGTCGCCGCCGTCGTGGTAGTAGGTCGTCCAGTCGGATCCCTGGGCAATCAGAAGCCGGGCGATCTCCAGAAGCCCCGCGTCGCCGGTGCGGTCGTAAAGCCACAGGACGACCTCAAGTTCGTCGCCGGCACGACAGGCCGCCCACGCCGAATCGGCGAGCAGCGAGCGCTTGGGCAGACGCTTCTTCTGGTAGTCGAAGTAGCGGCGCAGAAACGGCTCGATCCGCGCGTCGCCCGTGGCGTCCGCCCAGTCGCGCAGATAGTGCAGCGCGATCATGTTCGCCCACCAGTTGTCCTTCCGCGGTCCGAAATCGCCGTCCGGACGCTGGGAGGCGAGCACGGCGTCGATCCACCGCTGGGCCTTCGCCTTCAGCCCGGCGTCGTCCAGCGTCAGCGCCAGGGCGATGAGCCCCTTGGCGTAGTAGGGGCCGCGTTCCCAGCTGTGCTGCCGGCCCTTGCCGGCGTTCGTCAGCCAGTCAGAATGGCCAATGTCGTCGTAGAGTTCCTCGGCGTGGCCGGTCAGGCCGTCGCGCTGCTTCTCCAGCTGGCGCTGCAGCCAGCCCTCGGCGCGCACGGAACCAAGCGGCAGCACCTTGAACGCCGCCGGGGCGATGGACGGATCGGCGGCCGACGCGATCAGCGGCAGCGCCGCCACAACAGCAAGAGCAAATGTCTTCATATCCCATCAGTATACCACAATTCACCGGGCGCGCCAATGGGCGAAGTAATGGGTTGCTCAAGTTCGCGCGCGAACTTGAGCAACCCATTACTGCGCCGCGCCGCCTTTCAGCGGGCGCTGATCTGGCTCGTCATGCCGAAGACGGCCGAGACGATCGCGTAGGCGATGAAGCCCACGCCCACGGAGATGAGGCCGATCATGAGCGGGCCGAGCGCGTTCGTGAAGCGCGCGATGTTGCGGTCCATGTCCTTCTGGTAGCGCAGGCCGATGTGGCCGAGCGAACTCGTGAGGTTGCCGGCCTGTTCGCCCACGGCGAGCATGTCGGTCATCATGCGCGGGAAGGCGCCGGAGGCCGCGAGCGGGCCGGAGATGGAGGTGCCGTCCGTCACGCGCTTGCGCGCCGTGGCGAGCGCCTCGCCGATCACGGCGTTCTCGCACGTATCCTCGGCAATCTTGAGCGCCTGCAGCACGTTCACGCCGTTGGTGAGCAGCGTCTGCAGCGTGTAGGCGAGCGACGAGTAGGCGCCGGCCGCCACGATGCCGCTCACGAGCGGCGCCCGGAGTTTCCAGCCGTCCACCTTCACGCGCCCCGCGGGCGTCTTCTTCCACTTCATGAAGGCGAAGGCCGCCACGGCCGCCACGAACGCGAACAGCCAGCCGTACTGCACCATGATTTCGCTCATGTCCATCAGCAGCTTGGTCGCGGGCGGCAGCGTGCCGTGCATGCCGTCGAACACCTTCTTGAAGCGCGGAATGATGAACGTCATCGCCACAATCACCGCGCCGATGCCGAACACGAGCACGAAGAGCGGGTACGTCATCGCGCCCTTGATCTTGCCGATCATCGCGTCATTGCGCTCGTAGTGCTCCACGAGGCGGTGCAGCACGTCCACCATCGCGCCGGAGGCCTCGCCCGCGCGGATCATGTTCGCGTAGAGCGGACGGAACGACTTGCCGTGGTGCGTGATCGCGTCGGAAAACGATTCGCCATTGACGATGCGCTGGCACAGATCCTGGCACACGATGCGCTGCGCGCTGCCCTCCTCGCCCTGGTTGGCGAGGCAGTTGAGCGCCTGGCCGAGCGTCATGCCGGCCTCGAGCAGGTCGGCAAGCTCGCTCGTGAAGAGCAGCACTTCGGCGTTCGTCATCGCGTCCGCCGTGCCGCCGATCTTCATGTTCCAGATGCTGCCCTTGGCGGACTTCGTCTTCTTCGCGCCCGCCGCGCCGCCCGCCGCCTCGGAGACGGAGAGCGGCGTGTGGCCGAGCTTGCGCACGGCGGCCAGCGC
>CAVGKN010000231.1:0-2397 GCA_963629855.1 Lachnospiraceae bacterium | reverse complement strand
GGCGTCGTCGTCTGGCAGCGCGAGCCGCCCTTCCCGCACGGCGCGGTCGAGGCGTGTCTTCGACTCGCGGATGAGCGCGTAGCAGCTCACGTGCACGGGTTCGAGTGCGAGCGCGCGCCTCAGCGTGGCGCGCCACGCCGCATCCGTCACGCCCGGCCAGCCCGCGATGAGGTCGAGCCCCGCATTGGGAAACACCGCGCGCACGCGCCGAAAGGCGTCTTCGGCCTTCTGCGCCGTATGGCCGCGCCCCATGGCGGCAAGCACGGCATCGTCGAAGCTCTGCACGCCCAGCGAAACGCGGTTCACGCCGCCACGGCGCAGGAGAGCGAGCGTTTCCGCCGTGACGTCGCGCGGATGCAGCTCCACCGTGAACTCGGCGCGCGGCGCGCGGCAGGCGCTCAGGAGGGCGAAGAGCGGCGCCAGGTCGCACAGCGCGGGCGTGCCGCCGCCCAGGTAGATCGTCTCGAAGGCCGTGGCCGGACACTCCCGCACCACACGCATGACATGCGCCGCGCGCGTCGCCGCCGTCGTCTCCGCGCGCGACAGCAGCGCGCAATACGCGCACTTCGCGCGGCAGAACGGGAAATGGATGTAGAGATTGTTCACGTCACCCGCCGACACCGTCACTTGATGCCGGGCCGCCCTTCGGGAGCGCGGTAGCTGCGCAGCTCAGAGGGCGCGAGCGTGAGCGTGTGCGTGGAGGCCGAGCCGCCGAAGAGGCCGCCCGAGTAGGTTTCGCCCGTGACGAGGTTGCGCGTCTTCGCCGGGAACTCAAGCGTGACCGTGGCGGGCGTCAGACCCATGTTGATCACGTAGAAGTACGAAGCGCCGTTGAACGCGCACTGCCGCACGCGCACGTCGCCGACCGCCGCCACGTCGTCCATCACCACCGCCGGCAGCGCACGAAACGCCTGCAGGAACGGCACGAGAGCGTTACCGTTCTCCCTGCCGTCGGCGCCGGTGAGGAAGCCGACCTTCGAGACGACGAGACGATCGCCGTAGCGCAGCGGCTCCACGAAGCGGCGTAGCGCGTTCCCGCCCGACGGAGTATCCGCCGACGCCACCGTCTGACTGAGAATGACATTCGGCGCCTCGCGCGTGAGCCGCGCGGGGTCGAGCCCGACCGCGCGCCACGTCCGCGACTTGGAATCGGGTTTCGTGCACTCGGAATGCCACTCGTTCGCGGGAATCATGCAGTTGAGCCAGAGACGGAGGTCGGGCCGCTTCGCGGCGAGCTTCTTCGCCTGCTTCACGTAGAAGTCCGTGACCTCGTCGCCGAAGGCGAACAGGCCGTGGCGCGTGATGTTCAGCGCCACGCCCTTGAAGCTCGGATGATCCGCACCCTGTTCCAGCAGCGCGTCGATGCTGTTCGCGATGTACTTGCGCACCTTCGGATGGCGGGAATTGAAGTTCGACGGCGTGTTGGTGTTCACGGTGGGCATGATGAAGAGCCCTTCGTGGTCGAACTTCGCGTACCACGCGCTCAGGACGTCGGGTGCGCGCGGACGCGAATTGCCGTTCTCGACGTCGAGCCCGTGGCACCACGCGCCGGGAAAGACGAAGAGGTTCTCGCCCGTGAACTTCATCCGCGCGGCCGTGCGGTCGATGAGCGCGGTGAGTCCGGCGGTCGGCAGGCCGCAGTCGTAGCCAAGCGCGGAATCCTCGAAGCAGAGCGCGGCCACGCGGTTCCAGCCCGCGCGCGGCGCGTCCTTCGCGAGCCGCTTCTGGCGTTCGTCGAGATGATCCGTGTCGAAGGACAGCACGTCGTGCCAGGCGCGCGCGAGGCCGCTCGGCGCCGCCGGCGGCTCCGGCTCGTGGATCTCCACCGCCGCCAGCGCGTTCGTGAGCATGTAGGGATTGTCGCGCTTCAGCACGGCCACCGGCACGGATCCGTAGAACCACGTGCCATCCGTCGCGCGCAGCGTGTAGTCGCCCGCGGGCAGGTTGACGAGCAGCCGCGATTTCTTCGCGCCCACCGCGTCGCCGTAGCGGGCCACGACCTGGCCCTTCGCGTCGCACAGGCAATAGCGAAGATGGGAAAGGTCGCAGCCCGCCGGACTCGTGGCCGACACCGTGAGCGTGCCCGACGTCTCCTCCAGCGCGTAGAGCCCGCGCGCCGTGAGTTCGATCACCTGCGCCCGCGCCGCGCACGCAGCGAGGAGAACTGCGGCCATTACCGTCATCTGTTTCATATACTTCGATTCCACTTCTGTTGAAAGCGAGCAGTCTACCACCTTTGATTCGGGATATCAAGCCTCAACCACACGGGTCGGTCAGAATGTGATATACTATTTCGAATCTTTTCCAAAGGAAAGGCAACGTTCATCAATGAAACTGGCTGATCTCAAAGGCAAGACCGTTGGCGTGTGCGTCAGCGGCGGACTCGACTCGAAGACC
>CAVGKN010000230.1:0-2401 GCA_963629855.1 Lachnospiraceae bacterium | reverse complement strand
GCCTCATGGCCGTGCCGAACATGATCGCGCTCATCGCGCTCTCCGGCGTCATCGCGGCCGAGACGAAGAGCTACTTCCGCCGCCTCAAGAACGGCGAGATCAAGGAGTAGCCGCATGGCCGCGGTCGCGTCGGACACCGCCACGCGCCTGGTGCGCGCGCTCGCGGCGCGGGGACTCACCTGCGCCACGGCGGAGTCGTGCACAGGCGGCGGCGTGGGCCGCGCGATCACGGACGTGGCAGGCGCGAGCGCCGTCTTTCCGGGCGGCGTGATCAGCTACGCGAATGCCGTGAAGCGCGCCGTGCTGGGCGTGCCCGCCGCCGTGCTCGACGGCGAGGGCCCCGTGAGCGCCGCGTGCGCCGCCGCGATGGCGCAGGGCGTGCGCGCGCTTCTGAAGACGGATCTCGCCGTCTCCGTCACGGGCGTGGCCGGACCCGGCGGCGACGGCGTCCATCCCGCCGGCTTCGTCTGGTTCGGTCTCGCCACGCCCGCAGGCGTGACGACCGCGCAGAAGACGTTCCCCGGCGACCGCGCCGCCGTGCGCGCCGCCGCCGTCGAATACGCCCTTTCCCTGCTGCTGGCCGCGCTCTAGACGCCCTTCCGCGTGGTTGCGACGTCGTGACGCGCGCCGCCGGAGGGGTTGAGGAGATTTCGCGCGGCGAGAAGACGCCGCACCTGGCGCGCGACGGCGGCGGACGGCTCGACAATGACCGCGCGTCCCTGCGCGACCTGCGCAATGAGCGGCGCAAGATGCGGGAAGTGCGTGCAGCCCAGTACGAGATGGTCGGCGCCGGCGGCGAGCAACGGCTCCACCTGCGCGCGCACGCTCGCCTCCGCCCGCGCACCCGTCAGTTCGCCGCGCTCGACGAGCTGCACCCAGTCGTCCGCCACCGCCGCCAGCACGGTCGTGGAAGCCGCGAAGCGCGCGCGCGTCTCGCGGTAGAGACGGCCGTTGAACGTGCCCTGCGTGGCGAGCACGCCCACCACGCCCGTGCGCGAATGAAGCGCAGCCGGCTTGACCGCCGGCTCCATCCCCACGAACGGCACATCGGGCCACTCGGCGCGCAGCGCGTCGATCGCCGCCGCCGTCGCCGTGTTGCACGCCACCACCACCATCTTGCAGCCCGCCGCCAACAGCCGTTGCGTGAGGCCGCGCGCCAGCGCGCGCACCTCGTCGGCGGATTTGTTGCCATAAGGACAGTGCGCGGAATCGGCGATGTAGAGCGTATCCTCGCGCGGCAACAGCGCGCGCACGGCGTCGCGGATGCACAGCCCGCCCACGCCGCTGTCGAAGAAGCCGATGGGGGACTCCGCCGTCACGCCTATTTCCCGGAAGCCGCGTCGCGCAGCAGCGCGCGGTAGGCCTCCACGGACGGTGCGCCCGTGAGGCAGGGACGGATCTCGGAACGCGCGCCATCCGTCACGCCCACGAACGGCAGACGATTATCCGGCGGCATGAACGTGCCGAGGAAGTATTCGCGCTGTTCCATGTTGTCGATGTTGAGACGCACGAACGTAAAGGCGTTCGTATCGATGCGGATGTCGCCGCGACGCACAAGCTCGTAGAAACGCTGGCAGCGTCCGCAGGCCTCGCGTCCGATGGAGACGAGCACGCGCTTGTTCGCCTCGCCCGCCGCGCGGCACGCGGCGTCGAAGTCTCCGGTCAGATAGGGCGGCAGCTCGCACACGGCGGGACGCTTCCGCAACGCGGCGACTTCGTTGGACAGCGCCGCATGTGGCGAAAGGCAAGGCGACTCCGCACCACCGCAGACGCCCAGAATCAACGCGACCCCGCACAGAATCAAAGCCTTCTTCATGACAGTCTCCCCTTCCCGGCGTTCGTGACGCCGAAGATGTTGCCGCAACGCTTAAAATTGAGCGCTTCCACGAAGGAGGCGATCTTCGTGACCGTGGAGCAGGGGTCAATGGAGGCGTCCATGCAGTCGCCTTCCAGGGTGAGCAGCGGCACGCCGGCCTCGTCGAGCGTCTCGCGCAGCTGCTTGGAGAACGCGCGGTCGGCAAGCGAGCAGCGGCCGAAGCCGTGCGTGTAGAGGATCACGCCGTTGAAGTGGCCGGCCGGAATCGCGCGGCGCACGTATTCCACGCGCAAGGCGGGATCGAGGAAGCCGGACTGCAGCAGCTTGCGCGCGAGCGAGCGGTAGGGATCCTTCGGGTCGAGCGGATCCCACGCCACGAAGTTCGTCTCCTCGAAGACGATCGGCGCGTTGCACGTGCGTTCCACGAAGTCGAGGTGCTTCGAGGCGTAAAACGGCGGCAGATGCAGCCAGAGGAGGCGATGCGTGTCGTCGATGCCGTAGCGCTTCTCGGCCCAGGCTTTCTTCTGGAGAAGTTCCTCGTAGTAGGCCTGCTGGATGTCCACGAGTTCCTGTGTGCCCCAGAGC
>CAVGKN010000229.1:0-2402 GCA_963629855.1 Lachnospiraceae bacterium | reverse complement strand
CAGCTGGCCCACGCTGTTCAGGATCGTGCGCGCCTGCGCCCGGCACGCGCCCGCGAGCAGGTCGCCGATCGGAATGCGGTTCTTGAACTTGTTGATTGACGTGGCCGACAGCACCGCGCACACGGAACTGAACTCCGTGGTGGACGCATAGTTGACCTTTTCGGAAACTTCCTCCACAGGAACGCCAAGTTTCGCCGCCACGCTGTCAAGGTAACTGCCCGTGCCGGCCGCGCACACGCCGGACATCATCGACGTCCAGAGCCCCATCTTCGGGTTGTAGACCATGCACTTGGAATCCTGGCCGCCGCAGTCGATGATCGCATCCACGTCGGGATAGAAGAACCGCGCACCCGCCACATGCGCGGAAACCTCGCTCACCTGGAAGTCAAAGGGAATGAAGCGGTTCGTGTCGTCCACGATCTGGCTGCCCGTGACGACGATGGCCGTGAGATCGGGCAGCGCCAGCCCCGCCTTCTCGAGAAACTCGTCCGTCGTCTTGCGCACCGAACCCATGCTGCAGCGGCCGCACCCGCTGCAGCGGCCCGTGCACGCGAGACGACCCGAATCGACGGGCTGCGTGCGCTGATACGTCGTCGCCAGCACCTTGCCGCTCTCGGACAGGACAACGGCCTTGTAGGTCGTCGACCCAATGTCGATGCCCAGATACAGATTCTCAAGTTTTTCGGACGGCTGTGCGGATGGCTCTGCCATGACTCTTGTTTCTCGTAGGAATCAAAAACAAGGATAAGTATACCATTTCACCGCGCTTTGTGCAAATCCTGAAACTCGAACGTTCCAATTTTGCCACACAGAAAACAACTCGAACCTCCTTGACAGAGCCAATTTATTAGGCTATAATGACACTTGTTTTTTTGTGCTTAGTGCTTGGTGCTTGGTGCTTGGTGCTTGGTGCTGAGTGCTGAGTGCCAATTGCCTAGGCTCCCCGTACCACGCACCACGCACCACGCACTAAGCACTCAGCACTAAGCACTCAGCACTAGGCACTAGGCACTAGACCCTCATGAGTCAAATCTGGATAACAAGAGCCCACATGAAGGCGCTCCTCGCCGAGGCGAAGGACGACGCGCTCCTCTACCCGCTGTTCGTCACGGCGGCGTACACGGGGATGCGCCTGGGCGACATCTGCACCCTGCGCTGGGCGGCCATCGACTTCGAGGCCGGCACGATCGCCGTGCCGACCACCACGCCGCGCAGAACCGTGTCGCTCACCCTCCTCGCGCCCCTGCGGACGGTTCTGGAGGCGCAGCGTCCCAAGAGCGCCACGAGGCCACGCGGGGCCGTCTTCCCGGAAGCCGCCCATCGCTACACCTTCACGAACGAGCGCGGCCACCACACGCTTCGCGGCACCCTCCTGCTCGGCGCGAAAATCCACCTTGCCCGCGTTCTCTCGCCCCCAACCCCCTCTACCACCACGAAGACCACCGCAGCCCAGCCGGCCGACCTTCCCGATCCCGCGACCGTCGAGCAGCGCGTCAGGGCGGCCCGGTTCACCGCGAAGAAGACGGCGCGGATCGTGCAGACCTACGCCCTGTTCCGCCAGGGGCTTTCCTACACGCGAATCGCCGCGCAGACCGGCGGACGCAAGGGACAGTGCTCGGAAGACCTCCACACGCTCGAACGCCTGCTGGGGTGCGCACTGCGCCCCGGCGTCGGCGCGAAGCCCACCACGCGCGGCGACCTGGCACGGGCCGCGCATGATAGGGGGTACGGGTGGCGCAGTTTTCGGCCGGCCTTCTGCCTGATGGCGCTCGATTCGGGCATCCCCACCGAGACCATCGAGCAGATCGTGGGGCGCGACATTCTCGCCCAGACGCTTCGCCGCCGTCACGACGCCGTCGGACTCGCCGCGCTCGACGACCTGGCCTCGCGCGCGCTCTCCCTGCTCAGCTCGACCGTGCTCAACTCGCCTGTGCTCGACCGTACGCGCACGCGCATCGCCGCCGCCCTCAAGACCCTCGGCTACCGGAATTTGCGGTCGTAGAGAAGCGCGGCGTTGAGCACCACGAGGCAGGAGCCGCCGTTGTGCACGAGCGCGCCCACCACCGGGCTCATGAGGCCGAGCACGCCCAGCAGCACCGCCACGAAGTTGATGCTCATCGAGAGCGTGATGTTGAAGCGGATCGTGTTCAGACACGCCGTCGCCAGGCGCTTGAGGTAGGCCACGGAGGCGATGTCGTCGTTCATGATCGCAATGTCGCTCGCCTCGGTCGCCACGTCCGTGCCCGCGCCCGCCATGGCGATGCCCACGTCGGCGTACTTCATCGCGGCCGCGTCGTTCACGCCGTCGCCGACCATGGCCACGTGAAGCCCCTGCGCCGTGAGGTCCTTCACCGCGTTGACCTTCTCCTCGGGCAACAGGTCGGCCTTCACGTCCACAATGC
>CAVGKN010000228.1:0-2411 GCA_963629855.1 Lachnospiraceae bacterium | reverse complement strand
CACCACGAGCGCGTGCGCCGGACACACCGACGCGCACTTCTGCGGACACGCCATGCGGCAGTGGCTATACCGGAAATCCATCTTCGGCTGACCAAACGTGCCCAGCGCGGTGGACGGCACCAGGCACTTTTCGGGACACGCCGTGATGCACAGGCCACAGCCCACGCAGAGACGGTCGAAGAGTGCGCGATCGACGGCGCCGGGCGGCAGCACATCGCGCGCGCGGTTCGGAATGCCCGGCAGCGACACGGGCGCATAGCCGCCATCCGCCGTCTTCTCCACCACCTTCGCCGCCTCCGCCGCCGCGAAGAGGCCAATGCCCGACATCATCTCGCGCCGCGTCACGCCCGCGCCGTCGTCGGCCGGCTTGCTCTCGGTCGTTTTGCCGCGGGCCGCGCCGTCGGCCCGCTGTCCAAAGCAGGCGCGGCACTTCAGGCAGCCCGCCGCCTTGTCGACGCGGTGCGGCCACACGGCGAAGCGGGAGAGCACTGTGAAGCACGAGCCCACGGGGCACACCCAGTTGCACCAGAGACGGCCGCGTCCAAACAACGCCAGCACGAGCACCACGCCCACGAGCACAAGCCCGGGCGCGAAGCCGATCAGCGCCTTGCCCAGAATCGAGTAGGGCGTGAGCGACCATGCGAGCGCCCCAAAGCCACACGCGAGCAGCACGACGAAAAGCGCAAACACGCAGCTGCGCACGATGATCTGCGCGCGCGACTGCGGCAGTCGCGTGCACACGCGCCGCACGTGCGTCTTCGGATGCGCCAGAAAGTTGACGAGGCTCTGCGCGATGCCGAGCGGACACAGCCAAGAGCAGAAGAAGCGCCCCACAAGCGGCGTCAGCAGCAGCACGATCAGAAACGCCATCGTCGGCGCGGGCTGGAAAACCAGCGCCTTCGCCGTCGGCCAGCCATAGAACGAACCGCACGCGGCGGCCAGCATGCACAGCGCCACCAGACGCAGACTCCAACGCTTCATTTCGTCACCTCACGGTTCTTCAAGGTGTCAATCAGGGAATCGATGTTCGCGATTTCGCGAGGAATGTCGATGGACTGCGGACAGTGCGGCGAACAGCGGCCGCAACCCGTGCAGTGGTCGGCGCGGCGCAGTTCCTCGGGCACCGCCTTCACGTAGCGGACAAGCACCTCGCGATCGCTGAGCGGCGTGGGGGAGGCGAGCACTTCATTGCGGAAAGTGAAGAGCGCGGGAATGTCGAGCCCATAGGGGCACGGCATGCAGTAGTTGCACACGTTGCACGGAATCGTATTGAGCGAGAGGAAGCGCTTCGCCGCGCGTTCGAGCGCGTCGAGCTCGCGCGGGGAACACGGCCGAAGCGGCGAAAACGTGGCGATGTTCTCCTCGATGTGCTCGGTGCGCGTCATGCCGGAGAGCACGGTCAGCACCTTCGGGAACGTGCCGCAAAAGCGCAACGCCCACTGGGCAAGCGAGGCGCTGGGGGCAAGCGGCTTGAGTTCCTGCGCGAGCGCGTAGTTGTAGCGCGCAAGACGGCCGCCGAGCAGAGGCTCCATCACGACCACGGGGATGCCGAGCTGCGCCAGCGTGTTGTAAAGATACTCCGCGTTGAGGTTGCGAGAGTTGATCTCCTGGGCGTGGCGCCAGTCCACGTAGTTCATCTGGATCTGCACGAAGTCCCAGTGGTACTTGTCATGATGCGCGAGACACCAGTCGAAGACCTTGGGCGAACCGTGGAAGGAGAAGCCGAGTTTTTTGATCCGACCCTGGGCGCGCAGTTCGGCACACCAATCGAGCGCACCGTTCTCGATGTAGCGCTTGCGGAAGAGCGTATCCCCCTTTCCGTTGCCCACGGCGTGGAGCAGATAGTTGTCGATGTAGTCCGTCTGAAGTGCCTTGAGCGAATTCTCGAACATCGCCTTGCAGGCATCGAGCGTGAACTGCTGCGGCGCGAAGTTGGAAAGTTTTGTGGCGATGATATAACTCGCCCGCGGATAGCCGCTCGCCTTCAGGGCTTTTCCAAGGACAGCCTCCGACTCGCCGCGGCAGTAGGCAGGCGATGTATCGAAATAGGTGACGCCGGCGTCGAGCATCGTCTTGACCTGGCGGTTCAAAAGTTCCTGGTCGATGGCGGAGGCCGAGTAGCCGTTCTTGGCCCAATTGTTGGCGTGTCCGCCCCCGACGGTCGGAAGCCGCATCGCGCCGTAGCCGAGCAGCGAAACCTTGACGCCGTTGACCGTGTCATGTGATGTCATGTCGAGTCCTTGTCGAGTCCAACTTCGTAGAGTGAAAACGATAGTGTACCATGAGTGCCCTCTGCCGTCAAGAGGACAAAAAAAAGACGCGGTCTCAGGGCTGAGGCCGCGCCGGAACGCCCTTGCGGGCGCTGGGGGATTGGGTGATGTATGAGAAAGATGAAAAAGCCGGCGGCGTCC
>CAVGKN010000227.1:0-2441 GCA_963629855.1 Lachnospiraceae bacterium | reverse complement strand
GGTATACTAGTGGGTCATTTCCACGAATGGGAAAAGGACTCATGGACAAGAACAGCTCGAAGATGGATTTCGCCGCCCTGCTGGACGGCCAGTTCGCCAACTACCGCAAGGGCTTCAACCCCGGCGACACCGTGAAGGCGCGCGTCGTGCGCGTGGGCGGCGACTACGTCACGCTCGACGTCAACGCCAAGAGCGTGGGCCTGCTGCCCGTGGCGGACGTCACGGACGACGAGGGCGAGGTGACGGTGCAGCGCAACGACGAGATCGAGGTCTCGTTCGTGGCCATGCAGAAGGACGCCTTTCTCTTCGCCAAGGCCGACGTGGCCGAATCCGCCGCCGTCGTCGCGCTCGACCAGACGATCCAGCATGCCTACAACAACGGCCTCGCCCTCGACGGCAAGGTCGAGAAGGAAGTCAAGGGCGGCTACGAGGTCACGCTCGGCGGTCAGCGCGCGTTCTGCCCCTATTCGCAGATCGACCATGCGCGCCGCCGTCTGCCCGAGGGCGCGGAGAATCCCTACATCGGCCAGACGCTGCCCTTCCTCGTGCAGGAATACAGCACGGACGAGCGCGGGCTGAACCTGATCGTGAGCCACCGCGCCGTGCAGGAGCGCGAGCTGCAGGTGGCGCGCGACTACTTGCGCGACACGCTCGAAGAGGGACAGACCCTGAACGGCACCGTCGTGAAGGTGCTGCCGTTCGGCGCGTTCGTGGATCTCGGCGGCGTGGAAGGGCTCGTGCCCGTGCGCGAGATTTCGTGGGACAAGGTCGTGAACCCCGGCGACTTCGTGCACGAGGGCGACCTCGTCACGGTCAAGGTGCTGAGCCTTGACTGGGACCGCGACCGCATCTCGCTCTCCATCCGCCAGACGCAGACGAAGCCGCTCAAGCCGCGCACGCCCGAGGAACTCGCCGCCGAGGCCGAAGCGCAGGACGTGCGCGACTGGATGAGCGCCAACGAGGGCAAGACCGATTCCTTCTCCAACATCGGCTCCGCATTCGCGGGCCTGAAGCTCTGAGCCGTGGAGACGGTTCTCGCGTGGGAAGAGGGACAGCTGGTTTCGCGCGGGCCGGAGACGGTGCGCGCGTGGCGGCGACCCGGCGATCTGGCGGAGGCGCGCCTCGCGTGTGCGCCATCCCCCGAGACGCTTGCGCTTGAAGACGGCGCGGCCGTGCTGAAGGCGGCGCTCACGGTGGTGCCGTTTGCACGCGCGCCTCTGCCGCCACCCGTCTATGGCGCGGGCGTGACGCCGGCCGCGCGCGCGGCGTTCGATCTCTTCCTCGACCGCGACGGCACGGCGGGCGATCTGCGCGTGCTGCGCGGCATGCCCGATGATTTCCTCGTGTTCGCGCGGTACGCGGGTGCGCGCTGGGCCGTGGGCGCGTGCACCGTCGCGCCCACCACGCTCACGGTGCGCGTGGAAGACATTTGGCGCGGACTCCCCACCGACCTCCGCGCGGGCGCGTACCGCATCGACGTGCTGCGCGATCCGCACGCGAAGGACGACGCGACGGACGACGTCGTGCACGCAACGCTGGACGACGTGGCGCCCGACGCGCGGATCTTCATCGACCTCGCGCGTGGCGGCGGTTTCGTCCTCCACGCCGAACCCCTGGAAGGAACGACGACATGATGGATGCGCATTTCCACAAGCCCGGCGTGGGCGCGATGCTGATGGACGCGACCGGGCGCGCGACGCGGTTCTACGGGCTGCATCCCTGGCAGGCGACGGAAACGCTCGACACGGCGGCGGCGGTGGCGACCGTGCGCGCACAGCTGGTGGCGGAACCGACGGCGGGCGTGGGCGAGATCGGGCTTGACCGTCTGCGCACAAAGGCCGTGACGCCGGCGCAACGCGCGCTCTTCGCGGCGCAGCTCGCCCTCGCGGCCGAACTCGGGCGTCCCGTGGCACTGCACGGCGCGAAGTGCTGGGGCGAAGTCGTGGCCGCCTGTGCGCCCTACGCAGGGCGCATCCCCGCCTTTCTCTTCCACGGCTTCTCGCGCAGCACGGGCCTGCTGCCGCAGATCTTCGCGCTGAACGGTTTCGTCTCGCTCGGCCCCGCGCTGCTCAACGACCATGCGGTGAACTACCGTGACATGGCGAAGGCGCTGCCGCTTGACCGCGTGCTGCTCGAAACCGACGCCGAGGCGGACGTGGCCGACGCCGCGCGCGACGCCACGCTGACGCAGCTCGTCGCCGCGCTCGCCACGCTGCGCGGCTGCGCCGAAGCGGAGATCCTCTCGGCCGTTGCGGCGAATCTCGCGCGATTCTAACGGCCGCGCCGCGCCTATTTGCGGCGGCGTTCGAGCGCCTCGTGGTACTCGGAGTAGCCGCCCTCGAACCAGGTCGTCTTGCCATCCGGCTCGAACGCGAGGATGTGCGTGGCGATGCGGTCGAGGAACCAGCGGTCGTGCGAGACGACCATCACGCAGCCGCCGA
>CAVGKN010000226.1:0-2453 GCA_963629855.1 Lachnospiraceae bacterium | reverse complement strand
TCGGCAAGGGCTGCGGCGTGCCGGCGGTGATGGCGGCGCGCACGATCGAGAACGTGCGCGACCAGCGCATGACGATCATCCTCGCCACGTTCATGCCGTGCGGCGCGAAGACCGTGATCATCACGATGTTCACCGCGTGCTTCTTCCGCGAGTACTGGTGGGTCGCCGCGGCGATGGATCTCACGGGCATCGCGATCATCGTGCTCGGCGGCATCGCCCTCAAGAAGACGCGCCTCTTCGCGGGCGAGGCGGCGCCGTTCGTGATGGAGCTGCCGGCCTACCACCTGCCGACCGTCAAGGGCATCGTGATCCACACCTGGGAGCGCGTGAAGGCCTACGCCTGGAAGGCCGGCATGATCATCTTCCCGGCGTGCGTGGCGCTCACGCTCATGATGACGTTCGACTGGCATTTCAACGTGGTCGGCGACGACCTCGACCGCTCCATCCTCGCCTCGATCGGCGGCTGGATCAGCTGGTTCTTCGCGCCGCTCGGCTTCGGCAACTGGCAGGGCGCGATGGCCACGATCTCCGCCGAGATCGCGAAGGAGCAGGCCACGGCCACGCTCGCGATGGTCGCGGGCGGCGACGGCAGCGCGGCCGCCAACGTGATCCAGCTCTTCAAGGGCTTCGTGGCAGACCCGAAGAACCTCGGCCTCTACAAGCTGAGCGCACTCTCCTTCCTGCTGTTCAACCTCTTCGTGCCGCCGTGCGCGGTCGCGATCGTGAACACCTTCAAGGAAATGGGCGCCCAGAAGTGGGGCTGGTTCGCTGTCGGCTTCCAGCTGTTCGTGGGCTACCTGCTCGCCCTCAACGCCTTCCAGATCGGCGCGCTGATCGTCGCCGGCTCGTTCGGCGCGTGGACGGCGATCACGATCCTCGTGGATCTCTTCGCGCTGTGGATGATCTTCCGCCCCGCGAAGAAGGTGAACCTCTGATTCCAATTCGGCATTAACGAAGAAAAGGAAATTTCAACATGAACCCCGCTTCCCTCATCGTCCTCGTGGTTGTTCTCGCGCTGGCGGGCCTGGCGATCCGCCATGTGCTCAAGCAGAAGAAGAACGGCGGCTGCGGCTGTGGCTGCGGGGGCTGCTCTGGATCTTGTTCCTGCGGAAAGTGACCGCAGACTGCACAGACACACACACACCAAGAAGAAAAGAAACAAAACAATGAAGAACACGAAATCCGTGATGACGTTGGCTTGTGCGGCCGCTCTCTGTGGCGGTGCGCTGGCCGAGGACGCGAAGACCGAGACGGTCGAGAAACCCGAAGTCGCCGAAGGCTGGGCCTGGGCGCCGGGCGAGGGCATCTCCTACGGCGAACAGTCGATCATGGCCTGTGAAGTCGGCGTGGCGTTCGACTCGAAGTTCATGAGCTACGGCCTCGTCGACAACAAGGACCCGATCCTCACGCTGTCGGCCTCCGCCACGTTCTTCGACTGGGTCACGTTCGGTGTCGAGTCGCTCTTCGACCTCACGAAGAACGGCAAGAAGGCCGGCTACTCGAACCGCGCCGGCCGCTACTTCGAGCTCGACCCCGGCGTGTCGCTCGACCATGCGTTCAGCCCGGAGGACTACTCCTGGCTGCCGACCACCGTCGAGTTCTCGCTCGGCTACGGCTATGAATACCATCCCTGGACGATGGGCCGCGAAGCGGGCGAGGACACGCAGTTCGTCACGCTCGACATCGCGCTGCCCGACCTCTGGGTGGAGCCGACACTCTCCTTC
The DNA here is from genome assembly GCA_963629855.1 of Lachnospiraceae bacterium. Lineage (GTDB taxonomy): Bacteria > Verrucomicrobiota > Kiritimatiellia > RFP12 > UBA1067 > RUG572. The sequence continues at coordinate 729 of CAVGKN010000226.1, read as the reverse complement.
GAGCGCGACATCGACCGCGACAACGGCACCTACGTGAACCTCGAGCTCGGCCACACCTTCGCGCTCATCGACGGCGAAGGCGAAGACGCCGACCCCGTGCTCGCGTTCCGTCCGTCCGTCGCGCAGGGCATCGGCAACACGCAGCGCACGCGCGGCTACGGCCTCGCCGAGGATCACGGCGGCCTGATGGATCTGTGCGTGAAGGGCGAGCTCACGTGGGACATCGGCGCGGGCTTCGCGCTCTCCGGCTACGTGGCCTACTACGACTACGTGTTCGACCGCACCCTCCGTCATGCGGCGCGCGACTACGAGGCCCGCGGGCAGGACGACACGAGCTACCACTTCGTGGCCGGCCTTGCGCTCACGGCGGCGTTCTGATCGCCTCTCGAATTTCCTGGTTGAAAGTTGAAAGAAAGACCCGGCGGGCGCCTCGCGGCGCCCGCTTTAATTTTTCGAAAGGGGCTTGCGCGGCGAACGGAGATTTGGTAAACTTTCGGCGTAAGGACAGATTGTCATGAAGCAGAACGCCGAAATCTGGCGCGAGGCGATGATTGTCGCCGAGGCGCCGCTGAGAGATGCGCGAGAGACCGCGCATCAGGGCGAAAACTGCAAAATCTGCCCCCCCCCCTGCAAAATTCGTAGTTTAGCGAGATTTCGCCACAGCCGCGTATCGGGCGGTCGGCGCGGAGCGCCGACCCTACCGGTAGGGTCGGCGCTCCGCGCCGACCG
>CAVGKN010000225.1:0-2466 GCA_963629855.1 Lachnospiraceae bacterium | reverse complement strand
GCTTGAGCAGCGCCACGGCGTTCATGGACGACACCACGGTCTGGCCCTCGTCGACGGAGCGCGTGATCACCACGCCGTTCACGGGCGAGAGGATCGTGCAGTAGTCGAGGTTGGCCTTGGCCTGGCTCACGCTCGCCTGGCTCTTCTCCACGCTGGCCTTGGCGGCGGCGAGCGAGGCGCGGCACGTGTCGCGCGACTCGAGCGCGCTGTCGTAGTCCGCGATCGGCGCCATGTCTTTCTTCAGCAGTTCCTCCTTGCGCTTGAGCGTCTTCTCGGCGAGCACGAGCTGCGCCTCGCACTTCTTCACGTTGGCCTGATTGGAGTGCAGTTCGCCAAGCGCGCTCTTGTAGTTGGCCTCGTAGACCTGCGGGTCGATGAGCGCCACGATCTGCCCGTTCGTGACGACCGAGTTGTAGTCCACGAACAGCTTGACCACGCGGCCATTGACCTGCGCGCCCACTTCCACTTCCTTGATCGGCTCCACCGTGCCCGTGGCCTCCACAGTCCGGAGGATGTCCGTGCGCACCACGCGCGCGGTGCGGTAGTGTACCACCGCGGCCTTCGTCTTCTTCGCGTCGAGGAACCGCATCACGCCGTAGCCGATGCCGCCGAGCACGGCGAGCCACACGACGAGCTTCACAATGATCTTGACTGCCTTCATGATAATTTGATCTCCGTTCAAAAAACTGCTGTTACTTCACGGCCTGGCGGTGTGCGCCGGGCGCGGCCTCGGGCGTGCCTTCCGGCGGCACGAGCCCCGTGAGGCGGATAAGCTTGGCCTCGGCGGCCTCGCCGTCGTAGAACGCCTTCACGCGCGCACCGAGCGCCTCGGCGAGCGAGCCCGCCGCGTCCGTGAAGTCGAGCCGCGAGGCGTCGCCCACGCGGTACTGCGCAAGCACGGTCTCGTAGTTTTCCCGCGCCTGCTCGACCTCGATCGTCGCCGCATCCAGGGACTGCCGCGCGTTGTCGCGCTCGGCCGTGGCCACGGCGAGGTCGTAGGAAAGTTTCTGCTCGGCCACGTCCACGGCCGTGCGCGCGGTCTCCATCGCGATCACCGCCGCATCCACGGCGAGCTGCTTGCGGAAGCCGTCGAGCAGCGACTGCGCGGCCTTGAGCCCCCAGCTCCAGTTCCACGCGGGATCCGCGAACGAGAAGGCCGAGGAGAGCGTGAGCTCGGGCAGCAGGTCTGCCACCGCGTAGTCCACCTGGGCGCTGGCGGCGCGCAGCTTGGCGCGCAGCACCATGAGCGACGGCGCGTTTGTGCGCGCGATCTGCAGTCCCTCGACCGCCGTGTACGTGGTTTCGGGCAAGGCGCAGCGCAGGTTTTCGAGCGCGTTGGTGGCGACCTCGATCACGTCCTTGCGCGAGGCGCGGTCCGTGCTGAGGCCGAGCGTGCGGATGAACTCCGCGCTCGCCGTGGCCACGTCGTTCGAGGCGTTGATCGTCTCGAGCCGCGCGGCGGAGAGATCCACGCGCGCCTTGAGCACGTCGAGTTTCTTGGCCTCTCCCGCCGCGAACAGCGACTCGCTCTGGCGCAGATGCTCCGCGTACATGTACTCGTTCGTGTGCGCCACGTCGAGCATCGCGTCGCTGCGCAGCAGCGCGGTGTAGGCCTGCGCCACTTCGTTGAACACGTCGTATTCGGCGTCGCGGAAGTCGCGCTGCGCCGCAATGAGCGTCTCGCGCGCCGCGCGCTCCCGCGCGTCGAGCCGGCCGAAGTCGTAGAGCAGCAGGTCGAAGGAGATGTCGGCCGTGCCCCTGCCGCGCGGCTGGTGCCAGGAGAAGTGGCTGCCGCCGTTCGCCGTCGCCTGCGAATAGCCCGCGCCGAGGTTCACCTGCAGCGCGCGGTCGGACGTCACCTGGCGCAGCGCCACCACCGCGTCGGCCACCGCGAGGCGCGAGGCCTCGAGGCTCGGCCGGTTCGTGATCGCGTAGAACACGTAGTCCGGCAACGTACCGCCCCGCAGGTCGATGCGCGCGGCCTCGTTCGTCGTGGCCACCCCGGCGTCGCTCGCCTTGGGCGCGATTTCCCTCTGCGATTCACGGGCGCGCGTGATCGTTTCGCAGCCCGCCAGGACTCCGAACGCCGCCGCCGCCAGAATCGAAACCTTCAAACCTCGTCTCATCTCACATAACCTATGTTTTGATCTCTGAACCCCTCCCGGCCTCCCCCCGTATGGGAGGAATCTGCCGCAAGGCGCACCTTACAGTATATCAAATTTTGCCTCTGCGGAAACATAATGGGTTACTACGGCCGACGCATTAAAAGACTCTGCTCTTTCCATACGGGGCTGAATGGGACAAAAAATGCGTCGGCCGAACAATTCAGCATTCCAGCAGCCAGCAGCCAGCGTCCAGTTCGCGCCCGACCCCGCGGTCGACGCCCTGTGGCGGGAGTCGGGCGAGCTCGTGCGCATGCTCGGCGCGAGCGTCGCCACGGCCTTGCGGGCCCGTTCATCGCACTGA
>CAVGKN010000224.1:0-2475 GCA_963629855.1 Lachnospiraceae bacterium | reverse complement strand
GGACGCGCTCAACCACGCCTCCATCATTGACGGCTGTCGTCTCTCCGGCGCGGACGTCTTCGTCTACCGCCATGGCGATCTCGCCGATCTCGATCGCCGCCTCGGCCTCTGCCGCGAGCATCGCCGCCGGCTCGTCGTCTCGGACGGCGTGTTCTCGATGGACGGCGACGTGCTTGACTTGCCGAAGTTCCTGGAGGTGACGCGGCGCCACGACGCCTTCTCGATGGTCGACGAGGCGCACGCCACGGGCGTGATCGGCGCCACGGGGCGCGGCCTTGCGGAAGCCTTCGGCTGTGCGCAGCCGGATCTCCTCATGGGCACGCTCTCGAAGGCGCTCGGTTCCGAGGGCGGCTTCGTGTGCGGATCGCGTCTGCTGATCGACTATCTGCGCAATCTGTCGCGTCCGTTCATCTTCTCGACGGCGCCGGGCGCACCGGTGATGGCGGCGGCGGCGGCGGCGCTGGGCGTGCTCGAGGCGGAGCCCGCGCGCGTGGCGCGTCTGCGCGCGAACGTGGCGTTCTTCGTGGCGGCGCTTGCGCGGCACGGCATCACGGTGAAGAGCGACTCCGCCATCGTGCCCATTCCCGTGGGCGACGAGCGCGCGGCGCTGGCGGCGAGCGCGGCGCTCAAGCGGCGCGGCTTCCTCATTCCGGCGATTCGCTATCCCACGGTGGCGCGCGGGGCGGCGCGTCTGCGCGTGGCGCTCATGAGCGCCCACACGGAAGACCAGCTCGCGGCGGCGGCCGCCGCCATTGGCGAAGCGCTGGGCGCGAAGGGAGCGTTCTGACATGGCGAAGCATCCCGACTGCACGGTGCTCGTCACCTCCTGTGACGCCTATCGCGACGTCGTCGGACCCTTCGCGACGCTTTGGCGGAAGTACTGGCCGGACTGTCCGTTCGAGACGGTGCTGCTGACCGAGACCCAGCCCTCCGAGGGCTTCGACCGCGTCGTGTGCACGGGGAAGGGGAAGTCCTGGTGCGCGATGCTCGTGGAGGCGCTCGACCAGCTCAACACGCCCTACGTGATGATGCTCATGAACGACTACTATCTCGTGCGCCCCGTCGACACGGCGAACGTGCTGAGGCGTCTGGGACAGGCGAAGCGGTTTGGCGCGGCGAATCTGCGCCTCATGCCGAATCCGCCGGGGCGCGCGCCGTTTGGCGCCGCCGAGGAGCGTCTGCGCGAGTTCCCGAAGAACGTCGCCTACAGCGTGACGTGCCAGACGGGATTCTGGAACCGCGCGTATCTGCGCGGCATCGCGGTGCGTTGCCGCAGCGCCTGGGAGTTCGAGCGCTTCGGCTCGTTCATGGTCGCCGACGAACCGCGCCCGCTGCTCGTCACGCCCACGCAGGAGTTTCCGTTCGTGGATGCCGTGCACAAGGGCTACTGGGAGTCGTTCGGCGTGCGCGCGCTGCGGGAGAACGGCATCGACTACGATTTTTCGCAGCGCGGCCGGCCGCCGTTCGGCGTGCGTGTGCGCGAGGCGCTGAAGGCGTTCGTCTATGCGATCTTCCCCACCACGTTCATCGTCCGTATCCAAAACGCCGTGCAGAGGTAGACTGAATGTGGTAAACTAGTGGTGTCGATTTTGGGCATTGTCCAGCATGGAGACGGAACGGACGGTGGCCGAGGCGGCAGATGGACATTAGGAGCACGAGATGATCAGCAAGACAACCTATACGAAAAGCAGATTGTACAAGGAGCTCGCCTACAAGGCGGGCTTCAAGCAGAGCCTTTCACGCAAGGTGCTGGATGCGTTGACCGAGATCATCTACCGCGAGGCCGCGAACGGCGGCTTTGTCCTGCCGGGCGTGTGCAAGTTCGACGTCGCGCCGCGCAAGGTGCGCCGCATCCGCAATCCGCGCACGGGCGAGACGCTCGTGCTGCCGGCGCACAAGGCCCTGCGCGTGACGCTCTCCAACACGGCCAAGCGCGCCGTCGCGCCGCGCCCCGCCGCCATGACGCTCGCCGAATACGAGGCCAGCCAGCCCGCGCCCGCGCCTGCGGTTGAGCCCGTGCCCGCGTCTGCACTTGAGCCGACGCCCGCTCCCGCGCCGATGCCCGCTCCCGCAACGGTCGAAGAGCCGAAATCTGTCGAAACGCCGACGCCGGTCGTTGCGCCTGCGCCGGAACCGATGAAGGAGCCCGAACCCGCTCCCGCTGAAGAACCGAAGCCGGCCGAAACGCCCGCGCCCGCCGAAGAGCCGAAGCCCGCGGAAACGCCCGCGTCGGCCGAAGCGTCTGCGGAGGCGCCGACGGAGGGGGATGCGGGGGCGATTTCGTTCCGCTGTCCGGGCTGTGGCCAGGAGATCGAGGCCCCGGCCGAAGTGATTGGCATGGATGCGGAGTGCCCGATGTGCGGCCGCATCATCGTGGTGCCGAAGGCCTCCGAACCCGGCACGATGTACGGACCGCCGGCGGCCGACGGCGCCGCGCCGGTTCCCACGAGCGAGGTCGTCACGGCGAAGGAGGCG
>CAVGKN010000223.1:0-2496 GCA_963629855.1 Lachnospiraceae bacterium | reverse complement strand
GTCATGGCGAGCGCGTGTTCGGCGGCGAGCTTCTTCTCGGTGATCTCGAGCATGCGCCGCTGCGCCCACTCGTCGAGCGCGCGGTGCTCGAAGAAGTACATGTCGCCGCGCTTGACGCTTTCCACCTCGCCGCGCTGCGCCACGTGGCGGAGCTCGTTCTCCGACATGTGCACATGCGCCGCCGCGCTCTTCTGATCCATGAGCTGATAGGCCATGATCCGTTTACCTCGCTATGTCCGCCGCCGGCAGTTCGACCGTGAACACGCTGCCGCGCCCGACTTCGGACGCACACGAAACGCGGCCGCCGTACGCCGTGACGATGGCCTTCACCAGGGCAAGGCCCAGCCCGTTTCCCGTCTGCGCGCGGCTGGCGTCCGCGCGCCAGAAGCGCGTGTAGATGTGCGGCAGATCCTCGGCGGAGATGCCGCGCCCCGTGTCGGAGACCACGAGCCGCGCGCCGCGCCCGAACGGTTCGAGCGCAAGCGTCACGCGCCCGCCGCGCGGCGTGTACTTGATCGCGTTCTCGAGCAGATTGCCCACGAGCCGCTGCAGCTTGGCGCGGTGGCCGGAGAAAATCACGGGCGCCTCGGGCGCGTTCACGGCGAGCGTCAGCCCGCCCTGCTCGGCGAGCGGCTCGTAGAAGTCGGCCAGGTCGCGCACGAGGCGGCCGAGGTCGAGCGGCTCGCGCGGCGTGCGGTCGATCTGCGCGCCCGTCTGCGAAATCTCGAGCATCGTGTTGATCATTTCGAGCATCGCCTGCGTCTCGGTGAGCACGCGGTCGGGCAGCGGCTCGACGGGTTCGCTGCCGGCGAGCACGGCCTCGGCGGCCATCGAGAGGCGCGTGAGCGGCGTGCGCAGGTCGTGGGCGATGTTGTCCGTGAGCATGCGTAGTTCGCCGAGCGTGCGCTCGGTGTTGTCGCACATGCCGTTGAAGGCGCGCACGAGCGCGCGCACCTCGCGCGATTCGTCCGCGCGCTCCTCCACGCGCCGGCTCCAGTCGCCGGACTCGATCGCGGCGGCCGTCTGCGCCACCGCGTCGAGGCGGCGGCCGAAGCGGCGCACGATGAGCACGGCGCCCAGCCCCGTGAAGAACACGCCGAGCAGCACGGCCACGCCCTGCACGATCGCGAGAAAGAGCAAATAGCGTTCCACGTCGGTGACGTCGCGCGCCACGGTGACGAGGCAGCCGTCGTCGAGTTCGCGCGATGTCAGGCGCACGGCCACGTGGCGGTCGGTCGGCGAGGCGCGCTCGGTGTAGAAGCGATGGTTGCGCCGCCCCTGCGCCACGGCGCGAAGGATGCGGGCCTTGATGCGCTCGGGCATGGGCGTGGCGCGCAGCGCGCGGCCGTCCGCCGTGGAGAGCACCACGAACGTGCGCGAGGCGTCGTGCTCGGAGGCGTCGATCTCCATGTGGTGCCAGAAGGTCTCCGTGTTGCCGCCGGAGAGACGGTACTCCTCCTGCAGGTCGTCCGCAAGGCGGGCGATCTTCGCGACCGTGCGCGTCATGAGGTAGTGCCACGACACCGTGAAGGTCAACACGGCGGCCGTGAGGGAGATCGCGCAGAACGTCCCCGCGATCACGGCGATCATGCGCCGCTGGATGGACGGGCCTTCAACGGGCTTCGAGCACATAGCCGAACCTCCGCACGGTGTGGATGAGCTCGCGCTCGCCGGGCGCGGTGATCTTGCTGCGCAGCCGGCTCACGCGCACTTCCACCACGTTGGTGTGCGGGTCGAAGGCGTAGTCCCACACGTGTTCCATGATCGTGGTCTTCGAGACGATGCGCCCCTTGTTGCGCATGAGGTATTCGAGCAGCTGGTATTCGAGCGGCTGCAGGTCGATGCGCCGGCCGGCGCGCGTGACGCGGTGCGTGACCACGTCCACGTCGAGGTCGGCCTCGCGCAGCGTCGTCGCCTCGGGCGTGGCGCTCGCCCGCCGCAGCAGAGCCTGCACGCGCGCGACGAGCTCGGTGATCGAGAACGGCTTGGCGAGATAGTCGTCGCCGCCGGCCTCGAGCCCGGCGACCTTCGCCTCCACGCTGCCGCGCGCGCTGAGCACGATCACGGGCGTGCGCACGCCGGCGGCGCGCGCGCGGCGGATGATCTCGAGCCCGTCCATCTTCGGCAGCATGATGTCCATCACCACCACGTCGTAGTCGCCCTTGAGGACGGCGACGAGCCCTTCCGCGCCGTCTGCGGCGCGGGTGCAGACGAACCCCGCGCGGCGCAGTCCGTCCGCCACGTAGTCCGCCATGGTCGCGTCGTCTTCTACGATGAGAATGTGCATGACCCGAGATGTCCTTTACCACAAATCGAATAGCGCGATCAGGCCCAGCCCGAACGCTGAAAAGTTAGTCTATCAAAGAGACATCTGACTGTCTACTGGGAAAATTGAACGTTCGGTAATGGGTTACTCAAGTTCGCGCGCGAACTTGAGTAACCCATTACGAACGTTCGGCGATGCGGACGGTCTGCATGGCGTCGCCGCCGTAGAAG
>CAVGKN010000222.1:0-2522 GCA_963629855.1 Lachnospiraceae bacterium | reverse complement strand
TCTGGGCGCCGCTTCCACTTTTGCGGATAGCGCCCCGGGCGACAACCAGGTCGCGTCCGTCGCGGCGGCTGAACTGAAACCCGGCGACGTCGTGAGCGGGTTCACCGTCATGCGCGTGACGGCGCTCCCCGAAGTGCGCGGCCGCCTCGTGCGCATGACCTACGCGAAGAACGGCGCGGATCTCGCCTGGCTCGACCGCGACGACGACAACATGACCTTCGCCATCGGCTTCCGCACGCTGCCGCAGGACGACACGGGCGTGGCGCACGTCCTCGAGCATTCCGTGCTGTGCGGCTCGGAGAAATATCCCGTGAAGAGTCCGTTCGTCGATCTGCACAAGAGCTCCTTCGCCACGTTCCTCAACGCCTTTACGGGTGAGTCCATGACGACATACCCCATGTGCTCGCGCAACCCCGTCGACTTCCTCAACCTCATGGACGTCTACATGGACGCGGTGCTTCATCCGCTCAGCATGCGCAGTCCGCGAGCCTTCCGACAGGAAGGCTGGCACTACGAGTTCGACAAGGCGACCGGCGCGCTGCGACGCAACGGCGTGGTGCTCAACGAGATGAAGGGCGCGTTCGCAGATCCGGAACGGCGGCTCTACCACGAGATCAACCGACTGCTTTTCCCCGAAACGAGCCATGGGTTCGTCGCGGGCGGCGATCCGGCGGCGATCCCGCAGCTCACCTTCGAGGGCTACAAGGCGTTCTACAGGCGATTCTACCATCCGTCCAACGCGCGCATTTTCCTCGACGGCCGCGTGGATCTGCCGGCCGTGCTCGCGAAGCTCGACGGCTTCCTCGCGCCGTATCCGCGCGTCGACGTGGACGCCGAGATCGCCTACCAGAAGCCCGTGGCGAACGCGAAGACGATCGAGTACGAGATCGGCGCGGACGAAGACCCGGCGGGCAAGGTCATCCTCGGCGACGCCTGGGTGTTCGGCCGCTACGACGACCGCGCGCGCATATTTGCGATGGAAGCGCTGATGGAAGCACTCGTGGGCGACAACGATGCGCCGCTCAGGAAGGCACTGCTCGGAAAGGATCTGTGCGGTGACGTGCGCTTCGGCGTGCGGGGCGGCGCACAGCGCATGGTTCTGCTCGTCTTCGAGGGCGTGAAGCGCAAGAACGTGGCGGCGGTGCGCGCGTTGGTGCGCACCACGCTCGAAGGGCTTGTCGAGAAGGGACTTGACCATGTGCGGCTGGCGGCACGGCTCGACCGCGCCGAGTTCCACGACCGCGAGAAGGACTACGGCGACTCTCCGCGCGGGCTTGCGTTCTCCGAAGACGCCTTCTGTCAGTGGCTCTACGGTGGCGATCCGGCGGACGCCTTCCGCAACGCCTCGCTCTTCGCGACGCTGCGCGCGCGCCTGGCGGACGGCTGGTTCGAGCGCGTGCTGCGGGAGGCCGTGCTCGACAACCCGCACCATGCCGCGCTCACGATGCTTCCCTCTGCGACGCTCGGCGCGGCGAACCGCTCGGCGGAGGAGGCCGCGCTCGCGAAGATCCAGGCGGGCTGGACGCCGGCCGAGGCCAAGGCCGTGCGCGCCGAGTGCGCCGCGCGCGAAAAGTTCCAGATGACGCCGGACCGGCCCGAGGACGCGGCGAAGCTGCCGCGGCTCGCGGTGAAGGACATTCCCGTGCGCGGGCCCGTGACGGCGATGACCGAGGAGGAGACGGAGGGCGTGAAGGTGGTGCGGCCGCATACGCAGGCGAACGGCGTGCTGCATGCGGGGCTCTACTTCGCGGTGCCCGACCTCGACGACGAGGAACTTGCGGATCTGTCGTTGCTTGCGTACGTACTGGGCGACCTCTCGACGGCGCATCACCCCGTCGCGGCGCTGCGCAACGAACTCGATGGCAAGCTCGGGAGTTTTGGCTTTCAAGCGTCTGTCTACGCGAGGGATTGCGACGCGAAGAACGCGTATCCCTACATAGTCGCCACCGTCTCGGCGCTCGAGTCGCGTCAGGCGGATGTGCTTCGGCTCGTGCCGGAAGTGCTCTTGGAGACGTCCTTTGACGAGACGTGCGCCGTGGGCGACCTGCTGCGGCAGAGGCGCGTAGGCGCGGAGCGCGAGGCGATGGGTCTGGGTGGCGGGAACAGGCATCTGTTCCTCCGGACGGCCGCGCAGGTCGCGGCGTACGCGGCCGTGGGGGAGCGCCTTTTCGGCTTCGCGCAGATCCGCCACTTGCAGGCGCGCGACGCCGCCTTCGCGACGAACGGCGTCGAGACGTGCGCACGGCTGGCGGCGCTGGCGCGGAAGGTCTTCGTGCGCGACCGCCTTACGGTGTGCCTGGCGGACAATCTGCCGCTTTCGTTCGCGGGCGCGCTGGCGCGGGCCTTCCCGAAGGGGGCGATGGGCGCGCCCGTGACGCCCAAGCTGTTCCCGAAGCGGCGCGAGGGGTTCCGCATTCCGGCGGCGATCGGCTTTGCGGCGCGCGTGGCGCACCCCGAGCCGAGCCTTTACACGGGCGCGGCCGTGGTGGCCTGCCGCGTTCTTTCGCTCGACTATCTCTGGA
>CAVGKN010000221.1:0-2529 GCA_963629855.1 Lachnospiraceae bacterium | reverse complement strand
CTCGGGCGCGATGAAGGCGATCGGCATCTGCACGATGTCCGGCATGCTCGCCGCCACGTTCGTGGGCATCATCTTCGTGCCGGCGCTCTACAGCGTGTTCCAGCGTCTGCGCGAGAAACTGAGACGGTCGCCGTCGCCGGCGAAGGAGAAGGCCGCATGAAGAACCTTGTGATCGTGGGCGCGGGCGGCTTCGGCCGCGAGCTCAGCGGCGTCGCGCCCGGCTGCGTGGGCTATGGCACGGACTTCGTCCTGAAGGGCTTCCTCGACGCGCGACCCGATGCGCTCGCGGGCTTCACCGGCTATCCGCCCGTGATCGGCGACCCCGCCACCTACGCGCCTGCGGCGGACGACGTGTTCATCACGGCGTTTGGTGACGTGGCGACGCGGCGGCGTCTTGTGGACCTTCTTGAGGCGCGCGGTGCGCGGTTCCTCACGCTCGTGCATCGCTCCGCCTCGGTCGATGCGCACGCCGTGCTCGACGAAGGCGTGTTCGTGGCGCAGAACGCCGTCATTCTGGCGGAGGTGCGTATCGGGCGGCACACGTGCGTGTTCCAGAACACGGTGATCGGCCACGACACGCGCGTGGGCGCGTTCGCGCACGTCTACTCCCAGTGCGCCATCGGCGGCGGCGTGACCGTGGGCGACGGCGCGGTGGTCTATCCCGGCGCGCGCGTGGTGCCGCGCCGCGTGATCGGCGCGGGCGCCGTGGTGGGCATTGGCGCGGTGGTGCTCACCCACGTGCGCGCGGGCGAGACGGTGTTCGGCAATCCGGCACGGCCGGTGGAGACGGGACGATGAAAACACACTGGTTCTTCGATTTCGACGGCACGCTCTGCGACACGGAAGCGGACATCAAGGCCGCCTGGCGCGCGGCGCTCAAGGCGATCGGGCGCGACTGCCCGCAGTTCGACGCCGTCTACCGCACGGGCCCCACGATCGACCAGGTCACGCACGCGCTCTTCGCCGACGCCACGCCCGCACTCGTGGAGCAGATTCGCGCGCACTTCAAGACGTTCTACGATGCGTGCGGCTTCCCGCAGACGCACCCCTACCCGTGGATTCCCGCGTGGCTCGCGGAACTCAAGGAGAAGGGCGGCCACCTCTATGTGGCGACGAACAAGCGCTACGCGCCCATGGGCGCGCTCATGCGCAAGATGGGCTGGCTCGACCTCTTCGACGGCTACTACTCGTTCGACATGTACCCGGGCGAGCGCCTGCCCAAGGCCGACCTGCTGCGGCGCGTGATGGCCGAGCGCGGCATCGCGCCCGCCGACGCCGTGATGGTGGGCGACACGCGCGGCGACGTGGAGGCCGGCAAGGCCGCGGGCCTCTACACGATTGGCTGCACATGGGGCTACGGCACGCGAGAGGAACTGGAGGGCGCGGATGAGCTCATCTCCGGCCGCTGACGTCCAACCGCCCGCAAGCGACCTTGCGCGCGAACGGGCGCGTCTCGCCCGCGACCGCGCGGCGCGGCGCCGCTTCGAAAACGGCCTGATCCCGGGGCTGCCCGTGGACGCCGACGTGCCGATTCTGCGCCCCTCGCGCGTGCCGCCGACCGTGGGCTCCTGCCTGGCCCCGATCGTGGCGGAGCTCACGCACGTGCGCGAACCGTTCTTCGACGCGGTGTGCGACAACGCCGCGCGCCTGCTGCCCGATTTCCCCGCCACGCCCGGCCGCTATCAGGATGGCCGCCTCTTCTTCTACGTGCGCACCTCGGGCCAGCTCTTCGCCCTGCGCGGCAAGCTGGCCAAGGTCAAGCGCGCGCTCCAGGCCCTGCCCGGCGCCCCGAAGCGCTTCTCCGTGCACCTCGAAATTCACGGTGCGCAGAAATCCCCATGTCGTGTTTGAGGTGAATATGGATACAAAAGACATTTCTCCCTGCTGTTTGACGATTGCCGGCTCGGATTCCGGCGGCAACGCCGGCGTCCAGGCCGACCTGCGCGCCTTCCACGCCTATGGCCTTCACGGCTGTACGGTCTTCGCCGCGCTCACGGCGCAGAACCCCTTTGGCGTCACGGCCATCCACGGCGTGCCGGCGGACTTCGTCGCCGCGCAGCTCGATGCGGTGCTCGGCGTCTACGCCGTCAAGGCGCTGAAGACGGGCATGCTCGCCGACCCGGCGGCCATCGACGTGATCGCCGACCGTCTCGCCGCGCATCCGGAAATCGCCAAGGTCATCGATCCCGTGATGGTCGCGACAAGCGGTGCGCGCCTCGTCTCGGACGACGCGATGAAGGAGATCTGCGCGCGTCTGCTGCCGCTCGCCACGCTTCTCACGCCCAATCTGCCCGAGGCCGAGACGCTTTGCGGCCGCACCGTGGGCGATCCCAACGCCGAACGCATGGGCAACGCGGCGCACGCGGAGGCGCTCGCGCGGCAGATTTTCGACACCTATGGCTGCGCCGTGCTCGTCAAGGGTGGACACGGCGCGGATGCGGCGGCCGTCGACGTGTTCTTCGATGGTCGCACCGTGCGCACCTTCGCGCTGCCCTGGGTTGCGCATCCCGTCTCCACGCACGGCACGGG
>CAVGKN010000220.1:0-2540 GCA_963629855.1 Lachnospiraceae bacterium | reverse complement strand
CGCCGCCATCACCGCCGGCACGCCGCAGCCCTTGCCGACGATCATCGGGATGAAGCTCTTGCCGCTGAGGCCGAAGCCGCGGAAGAGACGGTCCATGATGAACGCCACGCGCGCCATGTAGCCGCAGTCCTCCAGGAACGCGAGGAACAGGAACACGATCGCGATCACCGGCACGAAGCCGAGCACCGTGCACACGCCGCCGACGATGCCGTCGTTGATGAGCGCGTACGCGAGCGTGCCCTCCTCAAGGCCGAACTTCTCGCAGAATTCACCGCACAGCGCGGCCACGCCCGGAATCCACACGCCAAAGTCGGCGTTCTCCGGCTCGGCGACTTCGGCGCTCGCCTTGTAGAGCGTCTCGTCGCACGTCCACTTGAGCGGCACGGGATCCTTCACGTCGTCGCCTTCCTCGACTTCGATCTTGGCGCCGTCCACGGCGACCTTGCCTTCGCGGATTTCGCCGCTCTCCTCGTCCTCGAGCCACACCTCGGCCTTGACGGTCTTGGCGAGCGCCTCGTCGAGGATCTCGAAGTCGGCCGGTTCGAAGACGTCGCCGGCCTGCGCGGGCTTGAACGCCTTCTCGGCCTTTTCATTGGCGGCGGCGAGATCCTTCTCGTAGGCGCCTTCGCCCTTCTTCGCGTCGTAGGCGGCCTTGTAGGCCTCCTGCCACTTCTCGACGTTCGCGCCATGCGGCTCGTACGCGCCCGTGGCGTCGTCGTAGCTCATGCCGTCGTACCAGGGCTTCTCCTTCGCGTCCGCCGGGGCCTTCGCCTCGTGCATCGTGCCCCAGAGGAACCAGCCGTCGCCGAGCAGGCCGTCGTTGGCCCAGTCGGTGAAGTAGGTGCCAGGACCGCCGTCCGCCACGGCGAGCCAGTACATCGCGAGCAGCGAGAGGCAGAACACCGGAATGGCGAGGAGGCGGTTCGTCACGAAGCGGTCGATCTTGTCCGAGAACGACGCGCCCTTCACGCGCTTGGCGTTCTTGACCACGCATTCGCCCACGAGCTTCTGGATGAAGGCGTAGCGCTGGCCCGTGATGATCGACTCCGCGTCGTCGTCGAGCTCCTTCTCGCAGTCCGTGATGTGCCCTTCCACGTGGTCGAGCACGTCCTTCTGAAGCCCCATCTTCGCGATCGCGTCCGCGTCGCGCTCGAAGACCTTGATCGCGCACCAGCGCAGCGACGCCGCCGGCACCTGGCCCTGGATGGACTCCTCGATGTGCGCGATCGCGTGCTCCACGGAGCCCGTGAAGACGTGCGGCACTTCGCCCGTGCGGCCGTCCTGCGCGTACTTGAGCGCGAGCGCGGCGGCCTCGGCGCAGCCCTTGCCCTTCTGGGCGCTGATGCCGATGACCTTGCAGTTGAGGCGCTTCTCGAGCGTCGCGAAGTCGATGCGGTCGCCCGCGCGGTCCACGAGATCCATCATGTTCACCGCCACCACCATCGGCACGCCGATCTCGGCGAGCTGCGTGGTGAGGTAGAGGTTGCGCTCGATGTTCGTGCCGTCGACGATGTTGAGGATCGCCGCCGGCTTCTCGTTCACGAGGAAGTTGCGCGACACCTTCTCCTCCAGCGAGTAGGGCGAGAGCGAGTAGATGCCCGGCAGGTCCTGCACGACCACGCCATGATGCCCCTTGAGCGCGCCGTTCTTCTCCTCCACCGTCACGCCCGGCCAGTTGCCGACGTACTGGTTGGACCCCGTCAGCTCGTTGAAGAGCGTCGTCTTGCCGCAGTTCGGATTGCCGGCAAGCGCAATGATCAGCTTGTTGTCCTGTGCCATGGTAAGCCTTGACTAATCTTGTTAGGTTTTGCTAACTCGGTTGCGAAAAAAAGATCAGCTGACCTCGATGGTCGCGGCCTCGTCCTTGCGGATCGAGAGTTCGTAGCCGCGCACGGTGAGCTCGATGGGGTCGCCGATCGGCGCGACCTTGCGCACCGTGACCTCCGTGCCCTTGACGAGGCCCATGTCCAGAATGCGACGGCGCACCGCGCCGACGCCATGGAGGCGCGCGATGGTGGCGCTCTCCCCGATTTTGACGTCCTTCAGCGTCTTCATGCTTGTTTCCTTTGACTCGTTTAGACCAAGATCTTCCGCGCGAGGTCGCGGTTGAGCGCCACGCGCGTTTCATGCACGCCGAGGATCAGGCTGCCCGCCATTTCGGCGACCACCGTGACCTCCGCGCCTTCGACAAAGCCCATGTCGCCCAGATGGCGCCGCACGCTGGGCGTGCCGCCAACGGACTTGATGCGCAACTTTGCACCGACCTCCATCATCGAGAGTGGCATTTTCTGACCTTCGTTCTCTTTGCAACCTCGCCTGGTGTGACGAGACGCCAAAGAGTTTACCAAAACTAACTTGCACGCGCAAGCGCAAAGTTAGGAAAAGTTAACATCAGAAATCGCGCTTGTTCGGCGCCGTGGGGCGGGGCGGGGCCTTGAAATCGCGCAGCGCCTTTTCGAGCGGGCCGTCCTTGGGCAGCCAGCCACCCGCCACGAGCATCTTCACGAACCGCGTGAGCGAACTGACGTGATACGGCTGCA
>CAVGKN010000219.1:0-2575 GCA_963629855.1 Lachnospiraceae bacterium | reverse complement strand
AAAGCCAAATACGCAGATTGCGTACGTTGTCGGATCCTTTCGGGATTCCCGACTCCCCGGTTCATCGACGCGCTTTTCCCGCCACGCCGTTCGCCGGGGTTCTGCCTCGGATTTCCTCCATCCCGCGCGCGTCTCCGCGCCCGTTCCGTCGTCCGTCCTTGGCCGGTAGCCGATGCTGTGCCCATCAGCCTCTGTTCATCAGAAAGATCTCGTCACACGCCCGGAGACCGCACAGACTTTCCCCAGACAAAACTCACCGTCAGTTTACCATATCGTGCGGCATCGCGCAAGGGTGTGTTTTCGAAAATTTCAAGATTCAAAATCACCACCATCCCATAAAAATGCGGAAGACACGCCAAGCCGATTTTCCCTCACGAAAACGCGGCTCGGCGCGCTCCGAACACCTCTTCGCGGGCGGGAAACGCCCCCGAAACGCCCCATTGACAGCCGAGCGAGTCATGCCATGTTTCCTCTCACAAGCGCAATGGCGAAATTCGCGCCTCATTGACGGACTGTACGCCGGCGGCCACGGGCGTGACCCACGAGAGGCTCTTGAGGCGGTCGTCGAGGATTTCGTTCGCCACGGCGTGCACGTCGGCGGCCGTGACGGCCTCGATGCCCTTCACCATCTCCTGCGGCGTGCGAATCTCACCGTAGGTCTGCACGCACGCGCCGAAGAAGAACATGCGCGCGCGCTGGTTCTCGAGGCCAAGGCGGAAGTTGCCCAGCAGGTAGTCCTTCGTGCGGCGCACTTCGGCGACGGAAGGTGCGCGCGCCCGGATGCGCGCGAATTCCTTCTCGATCGTCTCGAGCGCGGGCCCGGTCTTCGTGGCGTCGAGCCCCGCCGTCACGGCCCAGCCGCCCACGTCCTCGAAGAACTGCAGCTGCGAATGGATGTCGTAGCTCAGGCCGCGCTTTTCGCGCACGCTCTGGAAGAGGCGCGAGCTCATCGTGCGCCCCATGAGGCAGTCGAAAACGTTCGCGGCGGACTTCTTCTTCTCGGAGGCGTGTGCGCCGAAGCAGCGGAAGCCGAGCGCGAGCTGCACCTGCTGCACGTCGCGCGTGGCACGCACCTCGCGCACGGGTCGCGTCCGTCGGTTGAGCGGCGTGAACGTCAGCGGCTCGCCGCCGTCGAGGTCGCCGAACGTCTTCTCCACGAGACGGCGCACGGTGGCATGTTCGAAGCGGCCCGCCACCACGATGCACGTGGCGCGCGGCACATAGGCGCGGCGCAGATAGGTGCGCAGCGTCGCAGGCGTCATCGCCTGCAGCGTCTCGACCGAGCCGACGATGGGCAGGCCGAGCGGATTCTTCGGGAACAGCGCGCGCGACAGGTTCTCGCTCGCCACGGAGTCCGGCTCGTCCGCGTACATCTTGAGCTCTTCGAGCACCACGCCGCGCTCGCGGGCGAACTCGTCGTCGGGAATCGCCGCGTGCGCGTACATGTCGCCGATTACGTCCACGGCCGTCGCCAGCGCGTCGTAGGGCATCTGCGCGAAGAAGCACGTGCCCTCCTCGTTCGTGTAGGCGTTGAAGTTGCCGCCGCGGCCTTCGATCGCCGTGGTGAGGTCGAGCGCGCTGCGCGTCTTCGTGCCCTTGAAGAGCATGTGCTCGATGAAGTGCGAAATGCCCGCGCAGGCGGCCGGCTCATGGCGCGAGCCGCTGGCCACGAACACGCCAAAGCACACGCCCTCCACGTGGTCGTCGGGAACGTACACGAGTTTGAGGCCGTTCTCGAGGACCTCAAGAGTAGCAATGGGAAGCATGGAAGAAAAGGAATGTTAGATCTTGCCGTCGCCGGCTTCGTTCATCACGCGCAGCGTGGCGCGTCCGTCGTAGAGGGCCTTGCCCACGATCGCGGCGCGGAGGTTCGCACGGCCGAGCGCGCGGAGGTTCTTGACGTCCGTGGGACTCGACACGCCACCGCTCGCCGTGATCTGGCACGCGGGCGCGGCGTCGCAGATGGCGGCCATCTGCTCGAGGTTGGGGCCGCCGAGCATGCCGTCCGTCGCCGTGTCGGTGTAGATGATCGTCTTCACGCCCATGGCGGCGACGGCGCGGGCGAGGTCGGTCGCCTTGACGGCGGTGGTGTTCACCCAGCCGCGCGTCTGCACGAAACCGTTGCGCGCGTCGATGCCCACGGCGATGCGCTCGCCATACTGCTCCACGGCGCGCGTGAGGAACTCGGGGTTCTCGAGCGCGGCGGAGCCGATGATGGCGCGTGCGGCGCCGGCCTCGAGCACACGCTCCAGCGCCTCGGGACCGCGGATGCCGCCGCCCACTTCCACGGGGCCGCCAAACGCCGCGATGATTGCGCGAATGATCTCCGCGTGCTTGGGTTCGCCCGCAAAGGCGCCGTCGAGATCCACCACGTGGAGCTCGCGCCCGCCCTGCTCGCGCCAGTCGCGCGCCTGCGCGGCCGGATCGTCGCCGTACACCGTGACGTCGTCCGCGCGCCCCTGGCGCAGGCGCACGCACACGCCGCCCTTCAAGTCGATTGCCGGTAGAATGACCATGTCGCTAATCCATCTTCACGCCGATGAGGGCCAGGATGCGGTCGAGGTCGTCGTTGTCG
>CAVGKN010000218.1:0-2593 GCA_963629855.1 Lachnospiraceae bacterium | reverse complement strand
AGCTCGATCCGACCTTCGTCAAGGTCTGCGCGTGGTACGACAACGAGTGGGGCTATTCGAACAAGGTGCTCGAAATGGCCCGCGTGATCGCGGCCAAGTAAGCGATTTGGGATTATTGGTTCCCAACATGGTGGCACGGCGGAGACGCCGTGCCTTTTCTTTTTCCCGCTTTCGTGAAACCTTGCCAATTCGTCATGTTGGCACAAGGTCGGCGACACGTTCGCGGTGTAGACTGATTGGCATGAATGACGCCCGGATAGAGTCGACGATCGACAAGATGACGCTTGCGCTGGTGATCCCGTGCAAGAACGAGCATCGTCGCCTGGACGTCTCCGCCTTCCTCGACGCCATCCGCGCCTTCCCCTGGCTCACGTTCCTCTTCGTGGACGATGGCTCCACGGACGCAACGGCGGAGACGCTTGCCTTTCTCGCCCGCCAGTCGCCCGCCATCGAGGCCATCTATCTGCCGCGCAACGTGGGCAAGGCCGAGGCCGTGCGCGCCGGCGTGCACCACTTGCTCGCACACACGCAGACGGACTGGATCGGCTACTGGGACGCCGACCTTGCCACGCCGCTCGCCGAACTGGCCGCCTTCCGCGCGGCCGTGGCGCGTGCCCCCCACGCGCAGGCCGTGCTCGGTGCGCGCTGGCCGCATCTGGGCGCGCACATCGAGCGCACGTTCTTTCGCAGTCTTTCGGCCACGATCATGAAGGCGCTCATTCGCCGCGTGCTGCGCGCACCCGTCTACGACACGCAGTGCGGCGCGAAGATCTTCCGCAGCGACCTCGCCGCGCGCGTGTTCGAGGCGCCGTTCCGCTCGCGCTGGCTCTTCGACGTGGAACTGCTGCGGCGCATCCCGGCGGCGACGCTGAAGCACGACGTGCTGGAGCAGGCGCTTTCCGAATGGCGCGACGTGCCGGGCTCGAAGCTGCGGCTCACCGACGCGCTGCGCATCTTCGTCGATCTCGCGCGCATCGCGTGCGACGCGCCAGAAGGGGAGGCGGTGGCATGCGCCTTGAACTGACCGCCGCCCTGTTTCTCGCGGCGTTTCTGCTGCCGTTCGCGTGTGCCTGGTGGCGGGCGCGGCGTTGGGGACTGCCCGTGCGCGTGGACATCGTGGAGGAGGCGTCGCGTCCCGACGACGTGGCCGGCTATCTCGCGCAGATCGCGCAGCGTCTCGATGAACGGCCCGAGCGCATGCGCATCGTCTTCCACGTGGCGCTGCCGAAGACGTGCGCCGTCACGCTCGATCTCGCCGCCGACCGCGCCTTGCGCGTGACCGTGGCGGGCGCACCGCCGAAGCGCGTGGATCTGCGCGGCCGCTGGATCGCGGATCACGTCGTGCCGCTGGATCTGCGCCGAGCCGTGCTCTACGTGAAGCCCGTGGACGGCAACCGCTTCCGCGTGTCCATGCGTCTGCCGTTTGCGGTGTCGCCGTTTCTGTATCTCGCCTGTTCGCTCGTGGCGACCGTCGGCTTCGCGCTGTTGATTCCCGAAGTCATCGCCCCTGCGGCTGGGTTGGCCTTCGGCTCAGCGTGTGCGCGCGCGGCGTCTCGTCGTTGAGGCGGAAGGTGAGCGTGAGGCGCGTGCCATTCGCGCTCCTCAATCAGCATCTCAATCGCGAACACGATCCCACCTGTCGAAATGCCCGCTAGAACGTTTTTCATGACCGACCTGAAGCGGTCATTTGTTGCCCTTCGCGCGGTTGTGGGTCTTGCAGAGCATCTGGCAGTTCGCCACGTTCGTCTCGCCGCCCTTCGACCACGCTGTGACATGGTCGGCATCGTAGTTGAGGTACGCCTGCATCTCGCGGTCGATGTCCGCGTACTGCGTGTAGAATTCGTCCTTCTTCGCCTTCTTTGCCGCCGAAAGGGTCTTGTTCGCCATGGGTCTCCACCGTGTGCCGCGCCCGGATGAACCGTTGCGGGAGACCGACCCCCATGCATGAAAAGAGAGCGCATTGTCTGTTCATGCACTCCATCGAAGCCCTACCACAGGCCAAGGCGAATACATGAAGAGACAATGCGCCCGATCGGGCGCATCGTCACTCACATATCGTTCGCCTTTGGAAATAAGTGGTAGTATTTCGATGGAACGACGTGTTAGCGTTGATGCTAAATCGAATTGGCCCTTTGGATTTCTCCCATCGGCGCCTGCCCGCGCGGAAGATGACCGCCTTTCAGCGACCTCACCTGCGAGCGTTTTGTATGATACCAAATCGCCGCCCTGCGGTCAACGGGTGCGCGACGATTTTTCCGAGTTCCCGGAAGCAACACAAAGCCACCCGCCGACGATCTTCCACTATTTGCAAATAGTGCATCTTTCGGACGGGGCTTGCGCGGCGAATAGGGATTTGATAAACTGTGCGCCACAGGACAGTTTAGCATGAAGCAGAACGCCGAAATTTGGTGCGAGGCGAGACGGCTCGCCAATGCGCCGCTGAGAGGTGCGCGGAAGACCGCGCATCGGCGTATAACTGCAAAAATCTGCCCCCCCCCTGCGAATGCCGCAGTTTAGTAGGATCTCGCCGCTGCGCACGCGGTCGGCGCGGAGCGCCGACCCTACCGGTAGGGTCATGCGTCCCGCGTGACCG
>CAVGKN010000217.1:0-2617 GCA_963629855.1 Lachnospiraceae bacterium | reverse complement strand
GCGTCAACGAGCTCACGAGCGCGGCGTTTGCGCTTGCGAAAACTGACCTTGAGAAGGCGAACTTTCCGCGGCCGTTCTTCGTCATCCACCAGACGGGCGCGGCGGACGAGGCGGCCGTGAAGGCGGCCTACGAGGCGGCCGGCATCCCTGCGCGCGTGCGGGCGTTCGAGAACGAGATGGGGCGCGCCTACGCCTCGGCGGATCTCGTGATCTGCCGCGCGGGCGCCTCCACGATCTTCGAGCTCGCCCGCCTCGGCAAGCCCGCGTTCCTCATCCCGCTGCCGAGCGCGCTGCGCAACCATCAGCACTTCAACGCGCAGGCGCTCGTGAAGAAGGGCGCGGCGGACGAAGGCGCGCAGGACTCGCTCGTGCCGCGCACGCTCGCGAACTACGTCGTCTTCCGCGCCGAGCATCCAAGCGAGCTCGCGAAGAAGGCGCAGGCGATGAAGACCTTCGCCGTGCCCGATGCCGCCGCGCGCGTGGCCGACGTGCTGGAACACCTCTGATCGAATGCGCATTGCCCTTCAGACGTTCGGCTGCCGCCTGAATCACGCCGAATCGCGCGACCTCGACGCGCTCCTCCGTGCCGCCGGACATCTTCGCGTTTCATGCGACAACAATCCGGACCTTGTGCTCGTGCGCGGCTGTTCCGTCACCGCCCGCGCTGAACGCGACAGTCTGAAGGCCATCGCCCATCTTCGCGCGCAGCTTCCCGACGCCCGTATCATTCCCCTCGGTTGCCTCCCCAACGCCGAATCGCTTCCCCTGCATCTTCTGGTGGGGGATTCCAGGTCCGGCGCGCCGCGTCCAACGGCCAACTGGTCTCGCGCCTTTCTCAAGGTGCAGGACGGCTGCAACGGCACATGCGCGTTCTGCATCGTGCCGCGCTTTCGCGGGCGCGCCGTTTCCGTTTCCTTCGCGCAGGTGCTCGACCGCGCCCGCGCCTTTCTGGCCGCCGGCTATCGTGAACTTGTCGTCACGGGCTGCAATCTCGCCCTCTACCACGAAGCGGGGCGCAACCTGGCCGACCTGCTGGACGCCCTGGCGCACCTGGAAGGCCCGGCGCCCCATCGCGTCCGCGTCGGTTCCCTTGAACCCGGACTCTGCGGCACGGACGTGCTCGACGTCTTCGCCGCGCATGTGAACATCTGCCGCTTCCTGCATCTCTCGCTGCAGTCGGGCGCGGAGCGCGTGCTCGCGCGCATGAATCGTCCCTACACGGCAGACGATGTCGCCGCGTTCTGCGCGCGCGCCACCCAGCTTCTCGGCCCCCGCCTGGCGCTTGGCGCCGACCTCATCGCGGGCTTTCCGGGCGAGACGGAGGCCGACCATGCGGATACCGTGGCGTTTCTGGAGAGGTTTCCGTTCGTGAATCTGCACGTGTTTCCCTATTCGGAACGCCCTGGAACGCCCGCCGCCACGTTCCCGGATGCGGTGTCGCCCGCGCTGCGCCGTGCCCGCGCCCATGCGCTCGAAGCGCTCGGCGCCGCCGCGCGCACCGCCTTCGCCCGCACGTTCGTCGGGCAGACGGTGGAGGTCTGCGTGGAGGGAACGGGCCATCGCGGCTGGACGGCCGAATATCTGCCCTGCCGACTTGCCACGCCCGCTCCCCGCCGGGCGCTCGTTTCCGTTCGCGTTGCCGCCGTGCAGGGCGATGAATTGCGGGCGGGGGGAAAGGAAAATCCGAGTTGAAGGGCGTTCTGAGATTTCTGCTGGCCCTTGCCGCGCTGCCGCTGGCCTGGGGCGTGACACGCGCGCTGATCGACGTCCTGCGCCTGGTTCCCGCCGCCGGCGATGCGCTGATTCCGCCCGGCGTGCTGGCCGTCGTGGCGGGGCTGCTTGCGCAGATGCTGCTCTGGTGGCTGCTGCCGCTGCCGATGCGGCTCTACGTGTTGGGACACGAGCTCACGCACGCGCTGGTGGGCCTGCTCTTCGGCGCGCGCATTTCGAACATCCGCGTCGCGGCCTCCGGCGGTTCCGTCACGCTGTCGAAATCGAACGTGCTCATCACGCTTGCGCCCTACTTCGTGCCGTTCTACACGCTGCTTGTGGCGTTGGCCGCGCTCGTCACGCGCATGTTCGTCTCGCCGCTGCCTTGTCCGTGGGCGTGGCTCTTCGCGGTGGGCTTCACGTGGTGCTTTCACTGCGGCTTCACGCTGCGTGCGCTGCTGCAGCGCCAGCCCGACGTGCTCGAATACGGGCGGCTGTTCTCCTACGTGTTCATCTGGATCGCGAACGTGGCGGGCGTCGCCGTGTGGATCGCGTGCACGGCGAACGTGCCGTGGTGCGCCTGCGTCCGCGCCTTCGCCATGCGCGTTGCCTCTGCCTACGTCGTGCCGGCGAGGCATTTGCTCGACCTTGTCGCGCACCTCGCCTCCTGACGCGCTTCCGAAAAAGTTTTCGGAAAGTTTTGCCGCCCCCTTGCCAGTCGCTCGAGAATGTGGTAAACTAATTCTCGTTTTTCCGCGAGGAAAGAATCGGGCGCCTAGCTCAGTTGGTTAGAGCACTACCTTCACACGGTAGGGGTCACTGGTCCGAGTCCAGTGGCGCCCACCATTCACCCTACGGCCGACGCATTAAAAGACTCTGCTCTTGCCATACGGGGCTGAATGGGACA
>CAVGKN010000216.1:0-2644 GCA_963629855.1 Lachnospiraceae bacterium | reverse complement strand
GCTCATGTAGAGGCCCGCCTGCGTGCGCACAAGCGCGGGGATGCCGAGCGACGCGCGGTGGCCGTCCGCCCATTCCGCGAGCACTTCCACGCCGTTCGTACGCGCGGGCGTCTGCGTCATCCACGAAGACTGCGGCGAAAACGCGGGCTGGCCCGCCAGGCCCGCGCCCGTGCGGAGAAAGCCCGCGATCGGCGCAAGGCCCTCGTCGCCGGGCCGCCGGCCGCCGCCGACGAGGCGCACGCCGAGCAGATCGAGCACCTCACGCGGCTGCGCGTAGCAGGCGAAAATCCGCTTGCCCTGCGCCCGGGCCGCGCGCAGGCTCGCGAGCGCATTCGTGGCGAGCGAGGGATTGTAGGGCAGCACCACGGCGGCCACGTGTTCGAGCGCCGCCGCCGAAAGATCCGTGTCGGCCATGATCACGGGTTCCACGCCGATCGCGCGCAAGGAGGCGGCCAGTGTACCCGCAAACGTGAGGCAGCTCTTCGCCTCAGCCGCACTGCGCGTCGCCGCAAGCGAATCGGCGTAGACCACGGCGACGTCGGGCCGGCCACCCGCCTCGGCCACGTTGGCGAGCGCCACGCGCGTCTTGCCCATGCCCGTGCGCCAACCACTGATGCGCAGCGTGGTGATGTTCCCCCATCCCTGAGGCTTGCCTTCGAGGCTGCACGCGGACTTCAGCACGGTCACGCGCTGCCACACGCCGTTCTCCTCCGGCGCGAACGTGCCGCGATACCAGCCGTCGCCGCTGCGGAAGTAGCAGGTGAAAGAGGAGAACTGCTCGAGATCGTCGCAGAAGAAATCGAACTGCACGCCCGAGCGCAGACGCAGATCGCACGCGACCTTGAAATCCCAGCACGTGCGCGCCGGCGGCGTCTCGCCCGAGAAATCCACGTCGCGCACAATCAGGCCATTGGGCACCGGCGGCGTGAACACGAGCGGCGTCGCGTCCGCCTCGGCGGCGGGCGGCGGCGGCAAGGGCGCACGCTCCTCGCGCGAGCAGCCCGCGCCGCACACGAGCAACAGCAGCGCGCCCGCGCGCGCCAGCCTCATGAACGAGAGCATCCGCACGGCCACGCTAGACGAGTTCATGGCGCAGGCGCGCAAGCTCCGTGCGCACCGTGCCGAGTTCCGCGCGAATGGCGGTGAGCTCCGCGCGCATCGCGGTCAGCTCGGCGCGCATCGCCTCCGCATAGACGTCGCCCGCAGGAGGCGCGGCGGGGGCGGGCGCGGGAGGAGGCGGCGGCTCCTCGGCCTGCGTCATCTCCACGTAGAGTTCGCGGAAGTGCGTCTTGGAAATGGGGTTCGTCTCGTGCGTGGCGAGATAGAGCACGTCGTCGCGCGTGAGGTCGGCCTCCACCTCCTGCTGATACTTCGCGCAGAGGTCGTCGTTCAGCTCGTCGCTGAACACCGTGCAGTAGAACATGAGCGCGATGTATTCGCGCGCGCCCGCCGGCGCGTCCTCGAAGTACTTCGCGAGCTTCGGATCGCGCATGCAGATCGCGTGCGCCTCCTTGATCTTCTCCACCGGAATCACGTCCGGCTCGGTCGCATTGACGTCTGCCATGGCGCACTTCTCCTCAGTTGTCGACCTTCTTCAGCACGGGAATGGGCCGCACCATCATTGGCTTCTTCGCCTCCGGAGTGGCGGCGGCGGGCGCGTCTCCGGGGCGCATGACCTTGCGCAGCACCATGCGCGGCTTCGCGGGCGCGGCGGCCGCGGCGCCGGGCTTGAGCTCGCGCAGCAGCTGGTCGCGCAGCGCGGCAATGCGCTTCTCCACGTTGCGGATCGTGAAGACGAGGTTCTCGCCGCGCGTGAGGCGCATGATGCACACGCCCACTTCGCCCTGGAAGCACTTGCCATCCTTGCGCGTGCATTTCGCGGTGATGAGCACCTGGTGGCTGTCGTGCAGCGCGTCGCGCATTTGCTGGAAGATCTGCGGACCGATGCCCTTGACGACGGTGGAGACGGGTATGTCCCACATCTCGTCGCGCGTGTAGCCGAGCACGGGTTCCACGCGGTTGTTGCAGTCCACGATGTGGCCGTTGTCGTCCAGGATGAGCACGGCGTCGTAGAGGCCGTTCATGAGCTGGTAGTAGAGCACCTTCTGGTTCGCCTGGGGCCGAACGAGCGACGTGGCCTTGGCCAGCGGCTTCTCCGGATCGACCTCCGCGAGCGAGCCTTCGCCCAGACGGGGCGGCGGCGGATGCGGCAGCGCCTCGGCGGGCGCGGAAACGGGCGAGGCCGCCGCGGGCGCGGCGGGCGCGGGGGCGGGGGACGAGGCCGGCGGCGTCGGCGCGGCGGGGGTCACCGCCGGCGCGGGCGTTTCGGGCTTTGCCGCCGATTTTGATCCAAACCAGAACTTCATGATGAGAGAATCCTTTTTTTACGCCCCCGCGACGACGAGGCAGGCGAGGCCGGCCATGAAGAGCACGAACATCGCAAGATTGAGGGCGTTCGCCGCACGCGGCGCACCGCGAAACTCGTGCCAGATCAGGATGCCCCAGAGCGCGGAGACGAGCGTCGCGCCCTGGCCGAGCGCATACGAGATCGCCTTGCCCGCCGCGCCGGCGGAGACGAACGAGAGGAGCGTGCCGAGGCCCCAGATCGCGCCGCCGAGCGCACCGACGAGATGGATCGGGAAGC
>CAVGKN010000215.1:0-2644 GCA_963629855.1 Lachnospiraceae bacterium | reverse complement strand
GAACTGGCGGGTATCGAGACGATCGCCCGCGGCATCTGCATTCAGCAGGGCCGCGTGCTGCTCTGCCGCGCCAAGGGCGGCGTCACCACCTATCTGCCAGGCGGGCACATCGAGTTCGGCGAAACGGGTCGTCAGGCCCTCGAGCGCGAGATGCGCGAGGAGATGGGGGTGGCGTCCACGGCCGGCGCGTTCGTCGACGTCGTCGAGAACCAGTTCACGCAGCATGGCAAGCCGCACGCCGAGATCAATCTCGTCTACCGCCTTGCGTTGCCCGACGGCGTCGTCGCGCGCGCCTGCGAGGACTGGATCGACTTCGAGTGGCGCGATCTGGACGATCTCGCCAACGCCCACGTGCTGCCCGCCGCGATGATTCCGCTCATCCAGCGCGTCGCCGCCAACTGAACCGCTTCACTTCCCGCTCGCCGTTGGCGAGGGTGCGGTTTCGTGCGTGGCTTCGACCGTTTTCAGGGATTTCAGCGCTTCGGTGAGGGCGGCGTCCAGAGCACCCGAGAAGGCGGCGGAGTAGTCGCCGCCGGCGGCGTCGGCTTCGCCGGCGCCCGTGCCGCGGAGGGCGACGACCCGCGGGCCGCGCCCGGTCTTCACCACGTCGAGCGCCAGCGCGGCGCGCGCGCGGCGCTGCCCGGCCGTGCGGCAGTCGAGGGAAAGATCCGTGATCTGCACTTCCACCTGCGCATCGGCCCACGCCGTGCTCGACGGATTGACCACGCGCCCGAAGCGGCCATCCGCGCCGAGGCGGTCGCGCACGGGGGCGCGCACGAGCGAGGCGGGCAGCGCGGCGAACACGTTGCAGTCGTCGAACGCCACGGACCCATCCGCGCGGCGCACCACGAACGACGTCTTGTCGAACGGCGCGTCCACGGCTACCGTGCCCATGCGCGTGGTGCCGAATGCCGCGCGCTGCGCCCCCTCCACGGAGGGCACGGCCTCCCCGCGGGACGCCGCCGGCGTCTCCAGCGTCCACGCCGTCGCTTCGGGCGCGGAGGAGGAGAGACAGCCCGCGCAGAACGCGGCCGTCAGGGAAAGGAAAACGCTAGCGACCGATTTCAAGGCGCGTTGCACATTTCTCCGGCAGTCCCGCCCGCCGGTTGCGTTCCATGGCCGCCTGCACGTCGTAGGCAAGACGGCGGAAGAGAACCTGCCGCGCCGCCATGTCGTAGATCACGTAGGAGGCGCGCGGATCGCCGTCGCGCGGCTGGCCCACGGAGCCCACGTTGATGAACAGACGCTGCCCCAGTTCGAGCGTGAAGTCGCGCGGCTGGTAGTGCACCACGCCGTTCGCCTCGTTTGAGTAGATGATCGGCACGTGCGTATGGCCGTGGAAGCACAGCTGCGTGTACTGGTAGCTGAAGTTCGCCTCGGCCTGCTGCTTCTCGAACACGTAGCCCCAGTGCGCGGGCTTGTCGAGCGTGGCGTGCACGAGCATGAACCCCATCACGGGCTTCTGCAGCGGCAGATCGTGCAGCCAGGCCATGTCGTCTTCCGTCAGTTGGCTGCGCGTCCACTCCACCACCTGCGCCGCGCTCGGACTGAAGTCCGCGAGGTTCGTGTCGAGGTAGGAGACGTAATGGTCGTGGTTGCCGCGCACGCACGGGCAGGCCAGCTCGTCGCGCACAATGCGGATGCACTCCGCCGGCGCCGCGTTGTAGCCCACCACGTCGCCCACGCACACGAAATGCGTCACGCCATGTGCGCGCGCGTCGTCCAGGACGGCGTTCAAGGCGTCGATGTTGGCATGGATGTCACCGAGAATCGCGTAGACTCTGCCCATTCGTTCTTCTTCTCACCTCGGATTGGATTCCGATTACGATTTCAGCACGACGGCCGCCGCAAGCTGCAGGTCTTCGGCTGTCGTGATCTTCAAGTTCGGCTTGATGCACTCGTAGATCTTCACGGGTTCGCCCAGCGCCTCCACGGCGGAGGCGTCGTCCGTGACCTCGAGCTTCTTTTCGGCCACGGCCGCGTAGGCGCGCTTGATGAGGCGCACGTCGAAGGCCTGCGGCGTCTGGATCGCCCACAGCTTCGAGCGGTCTTCCGTGCGCGCCACGGTGTTGCCCTTTTCGACGACCTTCACCGTGTCCCAGATGTGGCTGCCGACCACGGCCGCGCCATAGCGGCGCGCCATCTTGACGACTTCGGAGATCGTGTCGGGCTTCACGCACGGGCGCGCGCCGTCGTGCACCACGATCAGGCGCGTGTCGAGGTCGATCTCCTTCATGCCGTTCATCACGGAATCCTGACGCTTCGAGCCACCGGCCACCACGGCCCGGATCTTGGAAATGCCGAACATGCGCACCACCGCCTTCGCGGCGACGATCTGGTCCTTGCGCACGACAAGCACGATCTGGTCGATGTCCGCGCAGCGTTCAAAGGCCAGCAGACTCCAGGCAATGACCGGTTTCGGCCCTAGATTCAAAAAGGCCTTGTCCGTACCCGCGCCCATGCGCTCGCTCTTGCCCGCCGCAACGATAATTGCCGTTACCATGTCTGTGTCCCTTCTTGTTTCGTGCTTGTTCTGTCACGTGTGATGTTGATGGTGAACTGTCCTTTCACGCTCTATGCGTTTGGGAAACAGTATAGCAAAGCCATGCGGCAAAGTCCACCCCCAATGGAGGCTTATCCCGCA
>CAVGKN010000214.1:0-2650 GCA_963629855.1 Lachnospiraceae bacterium | reverse complement strand
GAGGCCGCCGCGATGTTTCCGCTTTTGAAGTACACGCAGCAGCAGGTCGAGGACGCCTTCGCGAAGGTCACACCCGAAATGGTGGCGGCCTCGCTCGCGAAGGAGCGCCACGACTGGTTCGACCTCCTGAATCTGCTCTCGCCCGCCGCGTATCCGTTCATGGACGAGATGCGCGCGAAGGCCCGCCGCGCCCGCATCCGCTACTACGGCAAGACCGTGAGCGTCTACGCGCCGCTCTACATCGGCAACACGTGCATCAACTCGTGCCGCTACTGCGACTTCCGCATCCAGCACAAGGGCACCGTGCGCCGCAACCTCACGCTCGACGAAATCCGCATCGAGGCCGAGGCCATCCGCGCCTCGGGCATCGACAGTCTGCTCATCGTGGCGGGCGAGGATCCGCGCGTCAACACGGTCGAGCGCTTCTGCGAGGTCGGGCGCCTGCTCAAGAAGATGTTCTCGAACCTGTCGCTCGAGGTCGCGCCGCAGAGCGAGGAGGCCTACCGCGAGATGTTCAAGGCCGGCTACGAGTCGCTCACGTGCTTTCAGGAGACGTACGATCCCGAACGCTACAAGTACTTCCACCCGGCGGGGCCGAAGTCCAGCTACGAGTGGCGGCTCTGGACGCAGCTGCGCGCGGGCAAGGCCGGCTTCCGTACGCTCGGCTGCGCGTTTCTGCTCGGCCTTTCGCCGTGGCGGCCCGAGGCGGCGTCGCTCGGCGCGCATGCGTTCTACCTGATGAAGGAATGCTACCAGGCGAAGATCCAGTTCGCGTTCCCGCGCTTCTGCCGCGTGGAAGGGGGCTTCGTGCCGCCGTGCGAGGTGGAGGAGCGCGACGTGGATCTCATGATGCTCGCCTTCCGCATCGTGTTTCCGCAGTGCTGCATGACGGTCTCGACGCGCGAGGCGCCGAAGTTCCGCGACTACATCGTGCAGGTGGCGGCGGACAACATGAGCGCGGGCTCGCGCGTGACGCCGGGCGGCTACGCCGTGCTCGAGCAGGAACACGTGAAGGACGTCGCGCAGTTCACGCTCACCGACCAGCGCAGTCCGCAGGCCGTCTACGACGCGATCAAGGCCAACGGCCAGGAAGTCGTGTTCAAGAACTGGGACAACCGCATCTGACCGCGATGGCCGAGGCGCTCGACAGTCTGCTCGCCCGCGCGCAGGCGCGGCCGCGGAATCTCTCCGTGGCCGACCTCGCGCGTCTCGTCGCCCTCGACGACCCCGACGAGCAGCGGCGCGCGCGCGCGGCCGCCTACGCGCTGAAGCGCCGCATTGTGGGCACGGCCGTCTCAATCCGTGGGCTCGTCGAGATTGGCAACGTCTGCGCGAAGGACTGCTTCTACTGCGGCATTCGCCGCTCGAACGCCGCCGTGGCGCGCTACCGCCTCACGGTCGCGGACATCGTGCGCATGGCGGAGACCTGTGCGCGGGAAGGCTCGGCCTCGCTCGTGCTGCAGGGCGGCGAGATCGAGAGCGAGGCGAACACGGCGTTCATCGAGGACTGCCTGCGCGCGCTCGCGCCGCTCGACCTCGGCATCACGCTGTCGCTCGGCGAGCAGACGGAGGAAGTCTACCGCCGCTGGCGCGAGGCGGGCGCCGCGCGCTATCTGCTGCGCATCGAGACGTCGTCGCCCGCGCTCTACGCGCGCCTGCATCCCGCCACGCACAGCTGGGCGCGCCGCGCCGCCTGCCTCGACGCGCTGCGCCGCTGCGGCTACCAGGTGGGCACGGGCGTGATGAGCGCGCTGCCGGGCCAGACCGCCGAGGATCTCGCGCGCGACATCGTCTTCTTCGGCGACCGCGACGTGGACATGATCGGCATGGGGCCCTACATCCCGCATCCCGACACGCCGCTCGCCGCCACCGCGCCGCGACTGCCGTCCGCGGAGCGTCTGCGCCTTGGCCTCAACATGATCGCCGCCACGCGCCTCTACCTGCATGACGTCAACATCGCCTCGACCACGGCCCTGCAGGCGCTCGCGCCCGACGGCCGCGAACAGGGACTGCTCGCCGGCGCCAACGTGCTCATGCCCAACGTCACCGACGTCGCCTATCGCCGCCGCTACCAGCTCTACGCCGGCAAGCCCGATCTCGATGAAAACGCCGCCGCCTGCCGCGCCGACCTCGACCGCCGCCTCGCCGCCCTCGGCGAGCACATCGCCTACGGCCTCCGCGGCGACAGTCCCCATTACGCGGCACGGCGTGGTGACGAGCGAGGCGTTCTGCGCAAAGCCGAGCCGCGTTTTTTTGGTATACTACTGTAATCTTAAATCGCAATTCGGTAGTGTTCCTGCACATACAAAATGGCACCTGACAAGACCTCTTCACAGATCGCGACGGTTGTGATGCCGGAGCGCGGGCGTTTCCTTGTGCGCTTGGGCGCGGACAGGGTGCCGGCGCTTGGCACGAATGTTCTTGTGTCGCTCGACTACGGCGTCGACATGGGGCGGCTCGTGGCCGTGGAACCCTATGACGCGAAGACGCACGGCGCGCGCGTGCCGAATTTCCAGCTCATGCGCGTGAAGACGGAGGAGGACGACAGGGTGCTTGAGGCGAACGCCGCGCGCGCGAACGAGCTGCGGCACGTCTTTGCGCAGGCGACGCGGACGCCCGATCTGCGTGTGCCCTACGCACGTCTCTCCTA
>CAVGKN010000213.1:0-2667 GCA_963629855.1 Lachnospiraceae bacterium | reverse complement strand
GGCGAATTCCTTCTGGCCCCAGGTGTGGTCGCCGAGCGTGATCGCGTCCGCGCCCGCGGCGAGGATCTCCTCGGCGAGCGGCACGGTGATGCCGGAGCCGGCGGCGCAGTTCTCGGCGTTGACGACCACGGCCGCCACGCCGAGCTCGCGCCGGATGCGCGACAGGTTCTCGCGCAGGATGCGCCGGCCCGGCGAGCCGACCACGTCGCCGATGAAGAGGATCTTCTGCATCATAGCGCACCTCGCAGCGACAGGACGTAGAGGGGATAGACGAGCGCGGGCAGGAAGATGATCGAGTCGAGCGTGTCGAGGCAGCCGCCCATGCCCGCGGGCAGGAACGACGAGGAGTCCTTCACGCCGCACTCGCGCTTGAAGCGGCTTTCCACGAGATCGCCCGCCGTCGCCACGAGCGCGAACACGATGCCCGCCGGCACCGCGCGCGCATAGGTGAGCCACGACCAGAGCGGACACGCCGCCGCCCAGTCGAAGCGCCGCGCGAGCCACACGAAGCCGAGCGTGGTGAGCGTGGCGAAGACCATCGAGCCGAGCAGCCCTTCCCACGACTTGTTCGGCGAGATCGTGGGGCACATCTTGTGGCGGCCCATCGCCACGCCGAACGCGAACCCGCCCGTATCCGAGAGCTTCGCCACGGCCACGAGGAAGAAGAGCGTGTAGAGCCCCACGCGCGTGGCGGGCATCGCGAAGAGCAGGTGGCCGTCGGCGGGGTTGAGCTGCACGAGGCGCAGGAAGAACGAAAGCGGCAGCGGCACGTAGAGGATGCCGAGCAGCGTGGCGCCAAGCGTGCCCACGGGAGAGCGGAAGCGCGCGCGGAAGAGCGCGCTGCACGCGAGCAGGAAGACGAGCGGCGACGCCACAAGCGAACCCACCGCCACGCACGTCGCGAATCCCTCGAGCCCCGGCAGCGCCGCCGTGGCGATCAGCACGGCCGCGCCCACGAGGAGCCCCGACACCGCCATCGGCTCGTAGCGTCGCGCCATCTGGTAGAACTCGAACTGCACGAGCGTGGAGAGCGCGAGCAGCAGCACCGGCAGCGCCTTGAGCGGACAGTAGAGAAACAGCGCGAGCACGCCGAAGCCGACCGCGAGGCCGCACAGCGTTCGTTTCAGCACGGGATTCATGAACGGCAACGCCCCTTGTCCTTACAGCGCGAGGCGCAGCGTCGATTCGCGCGCCGGCCCGATGGAGAGAATGCCCAGCTTCGCGCCGGAGAGTTCCACGAGGCGATCCACGTAGGCGCGCGCCTTGGGCGGCAGGTCTTCGAGGCGCGTAACGTGCGAGGTCTCGCACATCCAGCCGTCCATTTCCTCGTAGATCGGCTTCACGCGGGCGAGTTCGGCGGCGGAGGTGGGCATGTCGTCGATGCGCTGGCCGTCGAGCTCGTAGGCCACGCAGATCTTGAGGCGCGGCAGCGTGTCGAGCACGTCGAGCTTCGTCATCGCCCAGTAGTCCACGCCGTTGACCTGCTGCGCCCAGCGGGCGACGACGGCGTCGAACCAGCCCGTGCGGCGCGGCCGCTTCGTCACGGCGCCGAATTCGTGGCCGCGCTCGGCCATCGTCCTGCCGTCGGGATCCTGCAGGTCGACCGCGTTGTAGAGCTCCGTCGGGAACGGGCCTTCGCCCACGCGCGTGGTGTAGGCCTTGATCACGCCGACCACGCAGTCAATGTCGCGCGGCGAAAGGCCGCTGCCGATGCACGCGCCGCCCGAGGTGGGGTTGGACGACGTCACGAACGGGTACGTGCCGAAGTCGACGTCGAGCATCGTGCCCTGCGCGCCTTCGAGCAGAATGGACTTCCCCTCCGCCTTCGCCTTGTGCAGCATCGGCACGGTGTCGCGGATGTAGGGGGCGAGCTTCTCCTGCGCGGCCTTGTAGACGGCCACGATCTCGTCGGCGTCCATCTGGTAGTCGCGGATCGTGCAGCCGGGCACCTCGAGCGCGTCGCCCGCGTCCACGCGCTCGGCGCGCAGCATGCGCAGGCGGCGGTTGGTCTCCTCCACCTGTTCGCGCACGAGGTCGAGGAAGTTGGCGGCGAGCATGTCGCCGCAGCGCAGGCCCGTGCGCGACACCTTCGCGGCGTAGGCGGGGCCGATGCCGCGGCCGGTCGTGCCGATCTTGCGGCCCTTCGGGCGCGCGGCCTCCTCGGCCTTGTCGAGCGCGCGGTGGTAGAGCATCACCATCTGCGTGCGCGTGGAGATGAAGAGGCGACCCTTCGGCTCCACGCCCGTGGCGCGCATGGCCTCGATCTCGTCGATGAGGTCGAGCGGGTTCATCACCACGCCATTGCCGATGATGCAGATCTTGCCGGGATGGAGAATGCCGCTCGGAATGAGGCGCAGCACGCGCGTGCGCCCCTCGGCGATCACGGTGTGCCCCGCGTTGGAGCCGCCCTGGTAGCGCACCACGTAGTCCGCCTTGTCCGTGAGCACGTCGATGACCTTGCCCTTTCCTTCATCGCCCCACTGGGAACCGATCAAAACCGTATTCATTGCGTCTTCTCTTCTCCGTCTCGTGTTTGGAAACAACTTGAAAGTATATCACAAATCCGCCAACCGCGACGGAATCCGCGGGTAGCCCATTACGGCGAGTTCCAGAATCAGGCCTCTTCGATCTTCGAGGCGACGATGGTGCGCTTCGCTTTCGAGAACG
>CAVGKN010000212.1:0-2668 GCA_963629855.1 Lachnospiraceae bacterium | reverse complement strand
CCCAGCGGGGCGTGCACGGCGAGTCGGGCTACCTCAGTGCGCGCGCCCACCCCACCGCCTTCAGCGCCAAGCGCCTCGATCCGGTGGCCCTCGTCGAGAAGGCCCACGCCCTGCGCCCCGAGCAGGTACCGCCCGCCGTTATGCTCTCCCTCGTGAACTCGCGCCTCTTCCCCGTGCGCTATCCCGCGCCGCGTATCGACTACCCCGACACGCTCACGGAACTGCTCTTCGCCACGCGCTCCGCCATCGCCTTCGTGCTGCGCGCGCCCGACGCCTCGCGCACCTTCCTCGTGCACGCCAAGCCCTACCCCGAAAACGATCCGCTCGCCACCTTCACCTGGCGCGTGGTGCACGGCAACCCCGACGCCGTTACGATTTCCGCCCCGCTCGGCGAAACCGTCAACACCCCCGAAAACGGCTACGCCCAGATCGTCCTCGACCTCCGCAAGATCACCGAACGCATCGACGTGGCCTGCTTCGCGAAGACCCACGGCACCGACTACGGCGCCCCCGCGATGGTCTCCTTCTACCCCGTGCCGCAGGAAGCGCGCACCTACCGCCCCGACGGCAAGATCGACGCCATCGACTACTCCAACCCGAACGACGTCTACTGCGACCCCATGCTCGCCCTACCGCGCCGCTGGAAGGACACCTACGTCTACGCCCCCGACGGCAAGCGCCTCGGCTTCTCCCGCTCCTACAACGGCAAGGAGGCCGCCTTCTTCACGCCCACCGGCGACCGCGTGGTGGCGCGCAACCCGGACGGCTCCGTGCGCCGCGCCGTCCACGTCTCCTACACCTCCCGCCAGACCGGCAATCCCATTCGTCCCTTCGAACTGACCTACACGGACGAAGGCGACCCCTTCGACGTCAAATGAAACTCGTTCTCGCCCCGCTCGCCGGCTTCACGTCGGCCCCCTTCCGCAAGGTGTGCGCCCGGCGCGGCGCCGACCTCGTCTACACCGAGATGGTCAGCGCCGCCGGCCTCGTCCACGGCTCCTCGCCCACGCGCCAGCTGATGGAGACGCTGCCGGGCGAGGCGCCCGTGGCCTGCCAGCTGTTCGGCGCGAATCCGGAGGAGCTCGCCTGCGCCGCCGCCGAAGTCGAGAAGGTGAAGGGCCGCTTCGTGGAGCTCAACCTCAACGCGGGCTGCCCCATGCCGAAGATCGTCCACGAGGGCGCCGGCGCGGCGCTGCTCGTCGATCCCGCGAAGGTACACGCCTGCCTCGCCGCCATGCGCGCCGCCACCACGCTGCCGCTCACGGTGAAGACGCGCCCCGGGCCGCGCCCCGACCGCGTGCTGCTGCTGGAGCTGCTTGACGCCGCGACCACCGCCGGCTGCAGCGGCTTCATCCTGCACGGCCGCTTCACCTCGCAGATGCACGGCGGACCCGTGCACTACGATTTGCTCGCCGAGCTCGTGCAGGCCGCGAAGATTCCCATCACGGGCAACGGCGGCGTGTACAATCGCCCCTCGCTCGACCGCATGGCCGAAACGGGCGTGGCCGCCATCATGATCGGCCGCGCCGCGCTCGCGAATCCCTGGCTCTTCACGGACTTGCGCCTCGACGCGCCCGCCACCGAGCTCGAGACGCCCGAACGCCGCCGCCGCCTGCAGGACGCCGCGTTCGCCGACCATCTCGCCGAACTGCTCCCCTTCCGCGACCACCTGGAGAAGACCTTCCCCGACGACCACGTGCCCTCGGCCGACGCCTATGCGTGCATGGCCCTGCACACGCAGCTCTTCCGCTACTTCAACGGCCGACCCGGCGCCGCCTCGCTTCGCCGCCAGCTCACCACGATCCGCACGCTCAAGGACGCGCTCGACGCCATCCGCGCGCTCTGACTACACGCCGAAGGCCTCCTTGAGCCGTTCGTTTTCGTCCGCGGCCAGCAGACGCATCTTGCGGGCTTCCTGGATGGCGTGCACAAGCGCGACGTTTTCGATGCGCGCCCGCGCGTCGAGCAGCACGTCCACGAGATTCTGGCAGGGGATGCCCTCGTAGTTGTCCTTCCCCGTCTCGTCGTCGCGGGGCACGACCTGAATGTACTTCGGCAGTTCGCGGCGGCGCCGCCGCGCGGTGGCCACGAACGTTTCGGAGGATTTCACGGCGACGAGCCCGAGCATCGAGAGCACGCTGTCGCCGAACAGCCATGCGCCCGGCCCCACCAGGGCCACCGCCTCGGCGTAGAAGCACTTCACGTTGTACGGGTATTTGGTCAGGCGCATGACGCCGCGACCGACCTTCTCCAGCCGCCCGGACGCGACCCATTCGCGCAGATACTTCGGCACGATTCCAAGTTCCCGCGCATCGGCGGCCGTGAAGACGCCGTAGAACTCCAGCGCCCGCTCGGTCAACTGCTCAAACTTTGTCATCATGTCTCTTACACCTCATTGGGTTTTGTTTCCTCTGAGTAGTATGCCACATTCCTCCCTAACAGGCAAGAGAAATGTCGGGAATACCGCAAGCGGGCGAAAATGTGCTATACTGTTCGACACCATGTTGAGACCTGAACAGATTCCCTACGGCGTGAAGGACTTCAAGCGGATTCGCCTGGAGCGCCTCTACTATGTCGACAAGACCGCGTTCATCCGCAAGATGGAGGAACGCGCGAGCTTCCTGTTCTTCGTGCGTCCGCGCCGCTTTGGCAAGTCGCTCCTCTGCGA
>CAVGKN010000211.1:0-2691 GCA_963629855.1 Lachnospiraceae bacterium | reverse complement strand
GCCAAGGCGAAGAGAAGGATCGAGGCGCGGCTGCAGCTCGTCGAGCAGACGGCGGCGCACGTCGGCCATCATGGGACGCCCCGCGAAAAAGAGGTCGTAAGTGAAATCGGTCTTCGCCGAATTGTCCTCGACTTCGAAGGAGGGATCGCTCGGATTCGGGAAGTAGCCCACCACGTTGCGCGGCGTCTTCCACCTCGCGAGCATCTCGCCCGCCGTGGTTGAGAAGATCGCGTCGCACGAATCGCAGCGCCGCCGGATTTGCGCGCAACAGTGCTCCGTGTCGGGCGAATCGCAGTTGAGATGCACGAGGCGCACGTCCGGCAGGGCTGCGCGGATGCGCGCGAGCGCGTCGTTCGTGACATAGTCGCAGTGGCTGATGAAGATCACGTGCGGCCGCCAGTTCCGCGCCGTCTTCACAAGGCGCGTGTTCATCATCCGCGCGCCGATGCCGCGCAGAAAGCCCAGCGGCGCGAGAAAGCGCGCGATGTCGCGCTCGGAGAACGTAAGCACCTGCCAGCCGTTGCGCAGCGCGCCCGTGGCCAAGCGCATGTCGATGCCCGTGCGCCCCGCGCCCCAGTGGCGCACGAGGAAGTTCCCCACGAACAGCAGACGCGGTGACACCGGCATCATGACGGCACCTCCCGCGCCGCGGCCTTGGCCTCGCGCGCTTCCAGCTGCGCACGCGCCTCCGCGTTGGGCGTCTTGCGAAAATACCGGTAATTGAGCACCCAGCACGACGGATGCCGGCGAATCACGCGCTCGAGATCGCGCAGACACGTCTGCGTTACGCCCCACACGTCACGCGCCTCGGCGGACGCATGGGTCGCCACCACCTCGCACCGATAGCGGCCATCCGCCAGCGGCCGGCTCCACGCGACGACGATCGGCGCCTTCCCCTTCGCGGCGAAAAACGCGGGCGCCGCCGAGACCGGCATCGGCCGCCCGAAGAACCGCACCCACACGCCGCCTTCTTGCGGCTTCACCACCTGATCGACGAGCAGCCCCAGTGACTTCCCCTCGCGCAGCCCCTGCATGAGCGGACGGAACGCGCCGTCGGCGTGCACGATTTCTTGACCGATCGAGCGCCGCGCCTTCATGAGCAGCTTCGTCATGCCCGACGTGCCAATGTCCTTCGCCACGGACATCATGCGGTGCCCTTCCAGAAACGCGAGCTGCGAGAGAATCTCCCAGCAGCCGATGTGGCCCGACACCGTGACGGCCGGGCGGTTCGCCGCGAGGAACGTCTTTCCTGCCGCGCACATCTCGCCTGCGGCGGCGGCGCGGGCGCGCGCGTTGCGGCACGTCCAGAACGCATGGCCGATCGTGCGCGCCATGTTGCGGTAGCTGCGCTTGAGCAGCAGAGTCTCGCGGCGCGTGGGCGGCGTCTCCCGAGCCGCGTAGGCGGCGACGTCCGGGCCGTATGTCCCCGTGACCACGCGCAAATTGAAGAGCGCCACGGCGCGACCCGCGCGGTCGAAGACGAACATCACCGCGCTCGCGAAGTCGCACACCGCGAGCATCGCCCGATGCGGCAGATTCGCGAACACCGCAAGGCCCAACAGAATGCCCAGCCACTCGAAGGGACGGCGCAGCGCGCGCCGAAACGGCTTACGATGGAGGTGGCGCTTCTTCACGGACGCGCGGCCTCCGTCACACGGTCCAGGTCTCGGCCTTCGGGGCACGAATGGACCGGGCAAGCTTGTCGAGCACGCCGTTGACGAACTTGCCGCTCCGCGTCTCGGAGAAGAACTTCGCGAGGTCGATCGCCTCGTTCACGAGAATCGGCGCGGGAA
Organism: Lachnospiraceae bacterium; assembly: GCA_963629855.1. GTDB lineage: Bacteria > Verrucomicrobiota > Kiritimatiellia > RFP12 > UBA1067 > RUG572. Next base: position 898 of record CAVGKN010000211.1, on the reverse strand, counting down.
TGTCCGGGCAGTGCCGCAATTCCCAGGCGCACATGCGCAGCGCGGCGCGTTCCACCGTGCCAAGGCGATAGAGCGCCCAGTTGCGCAGAAAGCCCTCGATCTGCGCGTCGAGCGCGTCGCGCTCCGCCAGCACGCCGCGCACACGCTCCTCCGCGAACGCGCGCACTTCGGCGAGCGCGGCCTGACGGGCGGGATCGGTCGTGGTGAAGACGCGCTTCGTCTCCAAGTGTTCCGTCACCGCATCGGTCTCGAGCTGCGTCAGGTAGTCCCAGAAGGCGCCGATGGCCTCGTCCAGCGCGGTCGGCGGATTGAGGTCGAACTGCACGAGCATCTGCAGCGCCCATTCGCGCCCCTGTCGGCGCGTGACCAGGGCGCCGCCTGCGCCCGAAGAGTGTGGTTTGGATGTATGTTCTGTCAACACGGATAAGAATCCTTGCATCGGGTTGTAAAGGGAAACGAAGCGACGATCAGTATTCCTCGGCCTTGAGATAGCGCAGGAGCTCGTCGCAGCGGTTGATGCGGATGGTGTAGGGCGCACCGCGCAGCGCGCCGAAGCCGTAGGTGCAGAACGCGCCCTTCACGCCTGCGTTCGCCGCGCACTCGAGATCCGTCCAGCTGTCGCCCACCATCCAGTCGTGGGAGGAGAGGCGATGGCCGCGCAGACGCGCCGCGCACTCGCGCAGCGGCTGCGCGGAAGGCTTCATCTCCGCGCAGTCCCCGCCGGCGACCACGCCCGCACCAAAATAGCGCGCGATGCCGAGCTTCTCGAGAATCGCGCACGTGGCGAAGCGCGGCTTGTTCGTGTTCACGCCGAGCAGCCAGCCGCGCCGCTCGAGCTCCGCCAGCGTCTCGCGCACGCCCGGATAGAGCGTGACGGACTCGCAGCAGTGCTCGGCGT
>CAVGKN010000210.1:0-2710 GCA_963629855.1 Lachnospiraceae bacterium | reverse complement strand
TCGGACTACACGGGCCAGCCGGAGATGCAGGGCGGCCTCGTGAAGACGCTCGACTTCAAGATCTACCTCGGGCTGCTGAGCGAGACGTACAACGCCGCGCACCAGGCCGACCTCAAGCGCCTCGACGCCGTGCCGATCGACATGGTGGTCGTCAATCTCTATCCGTTCCGCGAGACCGTGGCGAAGGCGGGCGTCACGCCCGAGATGGCGCGTACGAACATCGACATTGGCGGCCCGTGCATGGTGCGCGCCTCCGCGAAGAACTACCTGCGCGTCGCTTCCGTCACCGATCCGCTCGACTACCCGAGTCTCGCGACCGAGCTCGCGGATCGCGGCGGCACGATCGGCCTCGACACGCGCTTCAAGCTCATGAAGAAGGCCTTCGCCCACACCGCCGACTACGACAGGGCCATCACCGACTTCTTCACCACGCGTCCGTGGGCCGAAATCGACGCCACGTACACGCAGCACTGACACGAAGGGACCCCCAACGACATGAAGAGTCAGCTTAATCTTCTCAACCAGCTGCAGGAACTCGTGCTCACGCGCGATGAACACCACCAGACCGGCGACGGGTCGCACATGGATGCGCTCGACGACGCGATCGACTCGCTCACGAGCAAGCTCAACCCGCAGGCCAAGATGATCTACCAGCGCCTGTACAAGAAGGACCACGTGGTGATGGCGCCGATGGTGAACGGCTGCTGCGCTGTGTGCGGCATGCGTCTGCCGATCTCGCAGGTGCAGCAGGTGCGCCTCGCCAAGACGCTTCAGCTGTGCTCGAGCTGCGGGCGCATCATCTGCGACGAGGAGGAGGACGCACCTCGCTCCGTGGCCGAGAAGCCCGCGCGCGGCGAACCGCGCAAGACCGGCATCAGCCGCTTCAGCGCCGAGGGGCTCATGGTGTGCGACCTGAAGGCGACCACGCCCGAGGACGCCGTGCGCGAACTGGCGGACGCCATGGAGGCGGGCAAGTTCGTGTCGAATCCCGCGGCCCTCGTGGCGGCGGCGATGGAGCGCGAGAGCGTGCTCTCCACGGCACTCGGCCACGGCCTCGCCTTTCCGCACGTGCGCGGCGTGGAGGGCGGCGGCCTCACGCTCGCGCTCGGCGTCTCGAAGAAGGGCATCGCGTGGGACGCCTCGGGCGACGCCGTGCGTCTCGTGTTCTTCAGCGTGATCCCCGTGGCCGTGAGCGCGTTCTACCTGCGCCTCATGGCGGGTCTCACGGAGGCGCTCTCCAAGCAGGAGAACGTGGACGCGCTCCTCAACGCCACGAGCGGCACCGACCTCTGGAAGTCGTTCATGCGCGTCACGCGCCACACGATCCGCTAGGGGCCTGTGTTCGGTCGCTGACGTCATGCAGCATCCGATTCAAGAGACGACTTCGCTCTTCACGCTGACCGCGGCGCAGCTGCCGCGGCCCTGGATCTTCGCGCCCGGGCAGCACTGGGCGCTCACGGGCTCCAACTCGGCGCTCAAATCCAGGCTGTGCGCCTGGGTGGCCGGCGCGCTGCCCACGCCGCGCGGCGTGGCGCTCACGCGGTCGGACGATCTCGAGGACGGCGTGGAGCTCGTCTCCTTCGCCCAGCAGCGCGCGGCCGCGCAGAAGGGCGGCTTTCTGCAGGCGCGCTACCACTCGCTCGTGGACGACGCGGGCCCCGGCGACACGGTGGCCGACACGCTCGCCTTCAACCGCGTCTTCGACGTCAATCCCTTCGAGGTCGGCCGCCCGCGCACGCGCGAACGCCGCGCCTACGCCGCGGCCCTGCGTCGCGTCACGCGCCTGCTGAACCTCGGCGCTCTGCTCGAGCGCGACTTCCTCGCGCTCTCCAACGGCGAGACGCGGCGCGTGCTGCTCGCGCGCGCCCTGCTCGCCAACCCGCGCCTGCTCGTGCTCGACGATCCCTGCGCCGGTCTTGACCCCGCGCGCCGCGAACAGTTCAAGGCGATCTGCAACGCGCTCGCCGCGCGCGGCGTTTCCCTGCTCCTCTCCGTGCGCCACGCCGACGAAATCCCTTCCTGCATCACCCACACCCTCGACCTCCCCGCACCCCGCACCCCGCACCAAGCACCAAGCACTCAGCACTCAGCACGACCAAGCACCAAGCACCAAGCACTCAGCACTCCGTCCTCATCTGTCCACAACAGTCCCCTCATCGTCTCCCTCAACGATCTCCACATCTCCTTCGGGAAGCGCACGCTCTTCGATGGCTTCAGCTGGCAGATCCGCCAGGGCGAGCGCTGGGTGCTGCGCGGCGAGAACGGTAGCGGCAAGACGACGCTGCTCGCGCTCATCACGGGCGACAGTCCGCTCGCCTACGCGAACGATGTCTCGGTGTTCGGACATCGGCGCGGCGCGGGCGTGGCGCTCGCGCAGATCCGCAGACGCATCGGCATGGTCTCGCCCGAACTGCAGGCCTACACGGGACAGGGCGCGGAAGAGCTGCTCACCGCGGCGCTGCGGCGCAAGCCCGATCTGCTGCTGCTGGACGAGCCGTGCCTCAATCTCGACGAACAGGCGGCCGACCACCTTCGCGCGCGCGTAGCCGCGTGGCTTGCGGCGCATCCCGCGTGCACGGCCATCTGCGTGGCGCATCGCTCCGGCGACGTGCCGCCCGGCTTCACGCACACGCTCGACCTCACGCCCACGGCCGACGCATTAAAAGGCTCTGCTCTCGCCATACGGGACTGAATGGGACAAAAAATGCGT
>CAVGKN010000209.1:0-2716 GCA_963629855.1 Lachnospiraceae bacterium | reverse complement strand
GTGAAGGCGACGAACGGCGATACGCACTTGGGCGGCGACGACCTCGACCAGGCGGTCATGAACTGGCTGGCGGACGACTTCAAGGCGCAGAACGGCGTTGACCTGCTGCAGGACACGATGGCCAAGCAGCGTCTGAAAGAGGAAGCCGAGAAGGCGAAGTGCGCGCTGTCGACGGCGATGACGTACGACATCAACCTGCCGTTCATCACGATGAACCAGTCCGGCCCGCTGCACCTCACGGCGACGCTCACGAAGGCGAAGCTCGAGCAGCTGACGGACAACCTCGTGGAACGCACCACGACGCCGTGCCAGAACTGCCTGCGCGACGCGGGCCTGACGAGCGTGGACGAAGTCGTGCTCGTGGGCGGCCAGACGCGCATGCCGCGCCTGCAGGAGAAGGCGAAGCAGCTCTTCGGCAAGGAACCGCACAAGGGCGTGAACCCCGACGAGGTCGTGGCCATGGGCGCGGCCATTCAGGGCGGCATCCTCAAGGGCGACGTGAAGGACGTGCTGCTGCTGGACGTGACGCCGCTCACGCTGGGCATCGAGACGCTCGGCGGCGTGCTCACGCCGCTCATCGAGCGCAACACCACGATTCCGGCCAAGAAGAGCCAGGTGTTCTCCACGGCGGCGGACAACCAGCCCGCGGTGACGATCAGCATCTTCCAGGGCGACCGCAAGATGGCGCGCGACAACAAGTCGCTCGGCAACTTCAACCTCGACGGCATCCCGCCGGCCCCGCGCGGCGTGCCGCAGATCGAGGTCACGTTCGACATCGACGCGAACGGCATCCTCAACGTCTCGGCGAAGGATCTCGGCACCGGCAAGGAGCAGAAGATCACCATCACCGCCGCGAGCGGTCTCTCGAAGGACGAGATCGAGCGCATGCGCAAGGACGCCGAACTGCACGCTGCCGAGGACGCGAAGCGCCACGAGGACGTGGAGACGCGCAACAAGGCCGAGTCGCTCGCCTTCCAGGTCGAGAAGACCCTCAAGGAGAACGGCGACAAGGTGCCGGCCGACAAGAAGGCGCCGGTGGAGAGCGCGCTCAAGGATCTGCAGGAGGCCCTGAAGGGTACGGACGTCGCCGCGATCAAGGCGAAGGAAGAGGCCCTCATGAAGGCGATGGAGCCGATCGCGCAGGCGATGTACGCGCAGCAGGGCGCGGCCGGCGCGCAGCAGCAGGGTCCTGCGGGCGGGTTCAACCCCGGCGCGGGCACGCCGCCTCCGCCGCACGAGGAGCCCAAGAAGGGCGGCGACGACGTCGTCGACGCGGACTTCACGATGAAGTGAGTGAAGAGTGCCTAGTGCCTCGTGCCTAGTGCCTCGTGCTTAGTGCGGAACGTTGTACAGATTTTAGCGCATCAAGCACAGAGCATTAGGCACCAAGCACCAAGCACTAAGCACTAAGCACTAGGCACTAAAATTTTTGTTAACAACAGTCCTAAAAAAGGAGAAAGATGAACATCAGGCCTCTCGGTGACCGCGTTCTCGTTGAACCGGCCGAAGAAAAGGAACAGATGGTGGGCGGGATCTACATCCCGGACGCCGCGAAGGAAAAGCCGATCAAGGGCAAGGTCCTTGCGGTCGGCAAGAAGTACGACAAGGATCACAAGGAACTCGCGTTCGACGTCAAGGTTGGCGACGAAGTCCTTCTGCCGAAGTATGGCGGCACGGAAGTGAAGATCAACGACAAGAAGCTGCAGCTCGTGCGCGAGGAAGACCTTCTTGGCGTGTTTGAGTAAACCGAACGGACGGGGGAACCCTGGTTCCCCCGAACGGACGGGGGAACCCAGGTTCCCCCGAACCCCTTCGATAAGGTAATTGGAGATTCTAAGTTATGGCAAAGCAGATCAAGTTCGACGCGGATGCGCGTCAGAAGATTCTCGCGGGCGTTGAGAAGCTCAGCGCCGCGGTCACGAGCACGCTCGGCCCCTCCGGCCGCAACGTGATTCTCGACAAGAAGTTCGGTTCGCCGCAGATCACGAAGGACGGCGTGACGGTGGCCAAGGAAATCGAGCTCGCCGATCCCTTCGAGAACATGGGTGCGCAGATGGTGCGCGAAGTCGCGTCGAAGACGAACGACGTGGCCGGCGACGGCACCACGACGGCGACGCTGCTCGCCGAGGCGATCTATCGCGAAGGCCTGAAGAACATCACGGCCGGCGCGAACCCGATGGCCCTCAAGCGTGGCATCGACAAGGCGACGGAGACCGTCGTGGCCGGCATCGCCAAGATCGCCAAGAAGGTGAAGTCCGCCGAGGAAATCGCGCAGGTCGCCACCCTCTCCGCCAACGGCGAGGAAATGATCGGCAACATCATCTCCGAGGCGATGGACAAGGTCGGCAAGGACGGCACGATCACGGTCGAGGAGGCCAAGACCCTCGAGACCACGCTCGACGTCGTGGAAGGCATGCAGTTCGACAAGGGCTACCTCTCGCCGTACTTCGTCACGGATCCGGAAGAGATGGAGTGCGTGCTCGAGAACCCCTACATCCTCCTCTTCGAGAAGAAGATCTCGAACCTGCAGGACATGCTGCCGCTGCTCCAGAGCGTGGCCAAGACGGGCAAGCCGCTTATGATCATCGCCGAGGACGTCGAGGGCGAGGCGCTCGCGACGCTCGTGGTGAACAAGCTGCGCGGTTCGTTCCAGGTGTGCGCGGTCAAGGCGCCGGGCTTCGGCGACCGCCGGAAGGCGATCCTCGAGGACATCGCG
>CAVGKN010000208.1:0-2740 GCA_963629855.1 Lachnospiraceae bacterium | reverse complement strand
CCTTTGGGACGGCTCATCACAGCGCCTTTTGGTCTGTCGCCAAAAACTGGGTCTTGAAATCACCTTCTTCAACGGCGACAGTCCAAAGGGTGTTTTCCGGCGTGTGTAGTTCGCTGTTCACGAGGCGCGGAGGTCTGCTCGACATAGCTCCGCGTTCTAATCGGATGGCGGGTCTCCTGTTCTTCATCGCTGCCGAGCGCCGGCACCCTGCACTATTTTTTCAACGGAGTTTTCTATGTCAATTCCCGTCAATGAAATCACGGAAGAGGCGCGACTGGCGATCCTCCGAGGCCTTGCCTCGCAGGTGAAGTTCACGCCGGCCAACGCCGAAACCTTCGATTTCAACCCGCTGCTCATCCTCGCTCAGCGCCTTGGCTTCCGCCAAGAGCCTGCCAAGCCTTACGCAATGAGCGGCAAATTCAAGTCGGTCTACGAGGCTACGCCTGAAGCCGACTACAAACGCTATCCGTTCCGCGAATAGCGCCGCAACACCATCAACGATTTTCTTTCGTGGGTAATTTTTGGAGAAACCTATGAGCTATGCCGCCCTCGTCCTCGGGGAAAGCGGTTCCGGAAAGACCGCATCCCTTCGCAACCTCGACCCCGCCAAGACGCTGCTTATTCAGCCCGTCCGCAAACCCCTTCCCTTCCCCGCCAAAGGCTGGAAGGAAATTCGCGCCAAAGGCGACGGTGGGAACATCTTCGTCTGCAACAACGCGACCGTGATCATCAAGGCCATGCAGCGAGCCCCGCAGGAAGTCATCGTCGTTGACGACTGGCAGTACCTGCTTTCGTTCCAATACATGCACAGCGCCATGCAGAAATTCAAGCAAGGCGAAGTCTTCGAGTTCTATAAGAAGATTGGTTACGACGGCTTTTCCATCGCGGAAAACGCCACCATGCTGAGCGAGAACAAACGCGTCTACATCCTCGCGCACACGGCCACCGACGAATACGGCCATGTCGCCATCAAGACTCTCGGAAAGATGCTTGACGACAAGATCGTCATCGAGGGCATGTTCACTACTGTCCTGCGCACCAAGGTGGACGCCGGCCAGTACCTCTTTTCCACGCAAACCAACGGAAACGATACGGTCAAGTCCCCGATGGGAATGTTCGACAGCGAGGTCATTCCTAACGACCTCGCTGAAATCGACGCACGGATTTGCGACTACTACGGCATCGAGCACCAGGTGCAAAAAGCCGCCCCGGCGCCCGCCAAAACAACACTAGTAAAGGAGCTGAAAGAAGACCCATTAGACACCATTGAACCCACAGACTTCCCCGATTTCTAACGATCCCCAAGGCCGCGCCAAAAAAGGCGCGGTTTTTCATTTCACAGGAATTTTGCAAAATGATCACTTCTTTTACTACCTCTCGCGAAAACGCGGCCTCCTCTGATACAGCTCCGACGCTCCGCGAACCCGGCAAATACATCTGCACCATCGCCGAGGCCGATACCTTCGAACGGAAAGGCGCCTCGGGCGACTACCAGTTCGTGCGCCTCCTCCTCAAGACTGATGACAAGCGTTTCGCTACGGTCGAGCTTTGCGTCGCTGGCGGCCAGAGCAACTGGCAGGCAAAACTCTTTGATGCGGTTTGCGTTTGCGTAGGCGTCAATAACCCGCAGTTCGTTCCGGCGCAAATCAAGCAGCATCGCCGCGGCATCATCGACCAGAACTTGGTCAACGGCTATCGGTGCCGAGAATTGGAAAAGAAACGCCTCGGCGTCCTCCTCCAGCGCGTCTGGCGCGATTACACCGACAAAAACGGCGAATTGCGCGAGGCATTCGACCTTGTGCTCTATAAGCCCTTCAATCCGGACAGCGAACTCACGGCCTCCGAAATCATTGCCGGCGCCACTACGCCGAAGAATCTCGCGACTGCCATTGATCCCTGCATGAAGGATCGCGACTTGCGTAAGGGAGGCGCGGCCAGTTCGGCGCCAGCCCGCCACGCGCCGGTAAGCGCGGCCGATACGGCGCCCACTGAAGAAGAGCCCCCGTTCTAACTAACCATGCCCCTACGCCGGAAGGCGCGGGGGCGCCGAGATGGAGAAAATCAATGACCTACGTCATCAAAGACGAGGAACGCCTCCGCAAGCTCACCGAGCTCTGGCCAGATTTTCCGGAATTCCTGAAAGACGAACAACAGTGCGAGCTTTACGACGGAGAGCTGAACGTAGACGCCGGAGACGGCTCGACCATTCACTTCAATCCGGACGAGTTCGAGATTCGAAAGGATTACACCCCGAAAGCGTGGAACAACTTCCCGGAAGTAACCCCGCCCGAAAATGTTTGGATGCGGTGCGAATGCCGGGCGAAAAGCTTTTGCATATATCGCACCGGCCTCATCTTCAGAAATAACCACTGGGAATATGAGACAGGTGAAGCCGCTCGGCTTTACGGTGACGTGCTCCGCTTCCGGCCTTGGGACGACTAAGCACACGCTCCTGGGGAGGGGCAAACCGTCCCCGGGAACATCATTTTCGTGACGTTACGCAAATGCCATACACCCTGAAAGACAAGACCCGCCTCGCACAGCTCACCGCGCTCCACCCGGAGCTTCCGGCGCAGCTTGCCGCGGCACGGCCAACGACGGACACCTATGGCCTGTCCGTAGTACTCGCTGGCAATGTGCTCCTGCACTTCGATTCAGACGAAATTGAGCAAGTAATAGAGGAGTCGCCGGAACTCGCCGAGCTGAAGAAGATCAGCCGCGCGCTCGAAGAACTTACCGC
>CAVGKN010000207.1:0-2743 GCA_963629855.1 Lachnospiraceae bacterium | reverse complement strand
ATCGCGTTCTGCGACGGCTGCGGCTACGCGGCGAACCTCGAGAAGGCCGAGCGCACCGTGCCCGCGCAGGACTTCGCGCCGTGCGGCCCGTGCTTCCCGGCGCCCACGCCCGCCAAGTCGATCGAGGACATGGTGAAGTTCTTCGGCGTGCCCGCCACGAAGATGGTCAAGACGCTCGTCTACCTGGCGGACGGCAAGCCGACGCTCTTCTGCATTCGCGGCGACCGCGACCTCAACGAGGTCAAGGCCAAGCACCTCGTGGGCGCGAAGACGTTCGAGCTCGCCGACTTCGACACCGTACAGCGCGTGACGGGCGCGCCCGTGGGCTATGCCGGCCCGGTGAAGCCCGCCGAGCCCGTGGCGATCTACGCCGACCTCGACCTCAAGGGCGCCAAGGGCATGATCACCGGCGGCAACCTGCCGGACGAAGTGGATCTCAACGACGTCGACTTCGACCGCGACTGCAAGATCGCCGGCTACGCCGACCTCGTGGTCGTGCGCGACGACGACGTGTGCCCGCACTGCGGCAAGCCGCTGCGCATCCGCCGCGGCATCGAGGTCGGCCACGTCTTCAAGCTCGGCACGAAGTACACCGATGCCTTCAAGGCCGTCTACAAGAACGACGCGCTCAAGGAGGACGTGATGGTGATGGGCTGCTACGGCATTGGCGTGAGCCGCACCGTGCAGGCCGTGATCGAGCAGAGCCACGACGCGAACGGCATCATCTGGCCGGCCGCCGTGGCGCCGTTCCAGGTCGTGATCGACCTCCTCGACCCGAAGGACGAGGCCGTGGCGCAGGTCGCCGCTGACCTCGAGGCGCAGTTGGAGGCCGCGGGCGTGGACGTGCTCGTGGACGACCGCGAGGAGCGGCCCGGCGTCAAGTTCAAGGACGCCGACCTCATCGGCTTCCCCGTGCGCGTGGTGGTGGGCGCCAAGGGCCTCGCCAAGGGCGGCGTGGAAGTGAAGGCGCGGCGCGACCCCAAGGAGGCCCTGAAGATCGTGGCCCCCGCCGAGGCCGTCGCCGCCGTGAAGGCGCTGCTCGCGCAGGACTGACGAAAGGCCGGGACGACAATGGACGAACAGCAGACGACGAAGATCAGCTTCGAGCCGCCGCGCGGCATGCGCGACTTCTATCCCGAGGACATGGCCTGGCGCAACCGCGTGTTCGACGCGTTCCGCGCGGCCGGCGAGGCGGCGGGCTTCGAGCCCTACGACGCCTGCGTGGTCGAGAGCTACGAGCTGCTCGCGCGCAAGGCGGGCGAGGAAGTGGGCGAGCAGATCTACCACTTCCGCGACAAGAGCGACCGCCACATCGCCCTGCGCGCGGAGATGACGCCCACGCTCGCGCGCATGGTCGCGCAGCGCCAGGGCGCGCTCGCCTTCCCGATCAAGTGGACGACGATTGCGCAGTGCTTCCGCTACGAGCGCACCACCAAGGGCCGCCGCCGCGAGCACTACCAGTGGAACTGCGACATCGTGGGCGAGGAGAGCGTGCTCGCCGAAGTCGAGGTGCTCGGCGCCGCGTGCGACGCGCTGCGCCGCATGGGCCTCGGCCCGGCGGACTACCGCGTGCACGTCTCCAGCCGTGCGCTGCTCGCCGAGCTGCTCGCCGCGAGCGGCATCCCCGCCGACCTCCACGCGCAGGTGTTTCTCGCGCTCGACAAGCGCGGCAAGATGCCCGACGAGGAAATCGCGGCCATGCTGCGCGACGGCGGCGTGGACGCGGACGGCGTGCAGAAGACCTTCGCGATCATGGATCTCAAGACGCTCGACGCCGCCGAGGCGCTGGCCGGCGCGGGCTCGCCCGCTGTGGCGCGTCTGCGCGAGCTCTTCCACCTCGCGGGAATCGCGGGCTTTGCGGAGAGCCTCGAGTTCGACATTTCGGTGATTCGCGGCCTGAGCTACTACACGGGCATCGTGTTCGAGTGCTTCGACGCGCAGCGCCAGTTCCGCGCGATCTTCGGCGGCGGGCGCTACGACAACCTGCTCACCACGATCGGCGCCACGCCGGCGACGGCGGTGGGTCTCGGCTTCGGCGACGTGGTCGTGACGGATCTGCTCAAGGCGAAGTTCGGCGACACGGCGCCGCAGCCCAAGAAAGGCGTGTACGTGGGCTGGATGTTCCCCGAGCAGCGCGAGGCGGCGCTCGCGCTCGCGGCGCGTCTGCGCGCGCAGGGCGAATGCGTGAACCTCGCGCTGCGCAAGGCCAAGCCCAAGCAGTTCTTCGCCCGCGCGGGCGCGAGCACGTGCGCCAAGGCCGTGTTCCTCGGCCCCGACGACGTGCAGGCCAAACAGGCGAAGATGAAGGATCTCGCCACACGGGAAGAGACGATCCTTGCGCTCTGAGCTCGACAGATTCACGGCGGCCACGTGCGCCGAACTCGCCGCGCGCTACACGCGGGTGCGGGCCGGCCTCGACGTCGGCTTCGCGAACGCGGCGGCGTCGCAGGCGTTCCGCGCGGCGCACGCGGGCGTGTGGATGACGGTGGAGGACGCCCCCGCCGCGCGCGCGGCCGCGTCCGCCGCGTTCGATCCGCGCACCGTGCTGCCGATGGGCGCGGGCGGCGAGCTGCCGTTCGAGGACCACCAGTTCGAGGTCGCGCTCTTCGCGAAGCGCGTGCTCGACGGGCCGCGCGAGCGGCTTGAGGGGCTTGTGCGCGAGGCGCACCGCGTGCTGCAGGGCGGCGGCTGCCTCGTGTTCACGGTGGAGGAGGCCTCGCGCGACAACGCGCGCGGCTGGACG
>CAVGKN010000206.1:0-2761 GCA_963629855.1 Lachnospiraceae bacterium | reverse complement strand
TGCTGGACTGCTGAACACTTGGGCCGACGCATTTGCGAGATGGTCAGCCCTCTCGAACGAGGGTGGAGTCATTTTAATGCGTCGGCCCTGGGAACTTCTCCGTTATCCGAGGACGCAGGCGACCGTGTAGGCGATGGCGGTGGCCACGCACACCACGAGCGGCAGATTGAGGCGGAAGAGCGCGAGCCCGATCGCCGTGATCGCGCCGGCCAGCGCGGGGAGGGGCGGTGCGCTGGGGAAGGCGGCCGCGGGATCCGTGGCGTAGAAGACGTCCGGGAAGATCATCGCGGAGAGCAGCGCGTAGGGCATGTATTCGAGCAGCGCGACGAGATGCGGGTTGCGCAGCGGCCGGCGCAGCAGCACGAGCGGCACCACGCGCAGCAGATACGTCACGAGCGCCGTCACGAGCACGAGGCCCAGCAGCGCACTTCGGGTACACCACTCAGGCATGGGCGGCCTCCTCGTGCTTCTTCGGGAACAGAATCGCCGCCGCCACCGCGCTCGACACGCCCGCGATCAGCGTGAGCCAGCCCACGTCGAGCCCCAGCGGCAACAGCCGGAAGCCCACGCTCGCGCAGGCGGCCACGACCACGCAGAAGAGCGCGGGGCGGCTGCGGCGCGCCTCCGGCAGGATGATCGCGAGGAACATCGCATAGAGCGCAAGTCCCATCGAGTGGCGCAGCGTGACGGACATCACGTCGCGCGTGAGCTCCCACGCGCCGAGCACCGTGCCGCCCACCCAGCCGACCCAGGAGCACACCGTGAGCCCCAGATAGTAGGCGAACGTGAGCGGCGGACGCTGCTTCACCGCCACGCCCACGATTTCATCCGTGTCGCCCATGGCGAGCAGCGCGCGTTGGAGAAGCCCCACCGAGGCGGGCAGGCGCTGCGCGACCGCGAACGCCATGAGCACGTAGCGCAGGTTGAAGACGAGCACGGCGAGCACGACCGCGAAGGCCGTGGCGTGCTTCTCGAGCAGGTTCACCACGGCGAACTGTCCCGAACCCGAGATGTGCGTCATGCTCATGAGAAGCGGCGACCAGAACGGATGTCCGTTCTGCGTGCACGTGATGCCAAACGCGATCGCCACTGCGAAATAGCTGAAGAAGATCGGCAGCGCGTCCACAAGCCCCCGACGAAAGGTCAGGGACGACCGACTGCCCGCGGAAACGGAATCCATGTTAGAGGAACAGGCCTCCTACCCAGCCGAAGAAAACGCCGAACGCATAGACCGCCGCGAGAATGCCGAGATTCTGCAGCTGGTGGCGATGCGTGCGGAAGAGAACGAGAAAGCCCATGCCCGCGCCCGTGAGGGAGGAGGACACGAGCGCGCCCGCCGACATGCCGCCCTCCATGTAGAGTTCCGCGCAGGCCGCCGAGGCCGCGCAGTTGGGGATCAGTCCCACGAGGCCTCCCAGCAGTTCGCCGACGAACGGACGGTTGAGAATGCAGCGCTTGAGCGCCTCTTCGCCGCCGAAGACGTGCAGCGCGAGTTCGAGGACCGCGGAGATGATGAGCAAAAAGACGAAGATCTCGAGCGTGTGGATGAGCGCGGGCTTCAGAATGCCCCGATGCTCCTCGCAGCTGCAGTGGCTGTGGGCGCACAGCTCGCCCACGTGCGGCGAAGGGCCGCGCCGGCCGAGACAGAAGAGAACGACATTGACGATGAAGCCCGCGACGACGGCGAACAGCACCTTGAACCCCACGAGTCGGCACAAGAAGCCGACGGGGGCCTGCTTGGAGAGCAACACGGGAATGAGCTCGTCGCTCGTGGAAAGAAACACGGCCACGAGAGTCCCGGCCGTGATGACGCCGCCCGCATAGAGCGAGGCCGCCGCCGCCGAGAAGCCGCACTGCGGCACCACGCCCGCGACCGCGCCGAAAATCGGGCCAAAACGACTGACACGCCCGAGCTTTCGCTCGAGCGCGTCGCCCGCGTGCGCTTCCACCCACTCCAGCGCCAGATAGGCCGGGAAGAGGAAGGGAAGCAGCAGCAGATTTTCGATGAGGAACTCGATCACGCCGGGGCAATCGCTTCATTCGGGCACGTCGCCGCGCAGGCGCCGCAGTCCACGCACTTTTCCGCATCGATCACGTAGGGCGTACCCTCCGAGATCGCTTCGGCCGGGCACGCATCCTTGCAGCAGCCGCAGCCAACGCACTTGTCGCCATCAATCTTGTGAGCCATTTTGGCATCTCCTTTTGAGGTTGAAGAAAGTGACGTATATTATCCCACATTCCCGCGAGTTAGACAATGGAAAGATTGGCGGGGTCAATTCGCTTGCCGGGGATGGCGCAGGAGTTGGGCGGCAAGGGCGAGCAGAAGCAGCGGCAGCAGGACACCGTTGACGGCGACGCCGCGCAGCACGGCGAGGGGCTCGATGCACATGTCGGTGGCCAGATCCGAGATGGGCTGCGCCGCGCAGGCCGTCTCCGTGAGACCGTAGATCGCGCGCGTGAGCGCGAGACACGCGCGGTTGCCGAACGTCGTGCCCAGTTCGTCCGGGAACTGCAGCACCACGCTCGGCGCCATGAGCGCCACCGCCACGACGGCGAGCGCCGTGAAGAGCGCCACGGGACGCGAGAGCGCGGACGAGAGAAACAGTCCGAATGCCGCGAGCAGCGCCGTGACGGTGAGCATCTGCGCACACGCCCGCGCCAGATTCCCCGCGAAGGCGTCCGCCGGCACGAGCAGCTCGATGTCCCGCCGCGGCCGCATCATCAGCGGATGTTCGCCATGGTTGACGAACGAGAGGAGCGA
>CAVGKN010000205.1:0-2770 GCA_963629855.1 Lachnospiraceae bacterium | reverse complement strand
AACGCAAGCGACACGAAAAACGCGCCGAGCCTCGTGTCGAATACACGAAAAGGCTCCGCAACGACTCTCGATCTTTTCGAATGCCTGATGGAGCGGCGTTGCACCCGGCTTTGACAAGGCCAATTGACCTGCCCATCAGGGTGTTGCACGGGAGGGCTCTTGGAAACATTCCAGCATTCCAACAGCCAGCAATCAGCAAACAGTGGAGCCCAAAAAGCCTTGGAGGCCAAGCTGGCATTCTGCGGAAGCGGCGCAGAAACGAAAAAAGAAAGGATCCGGAAGAGTCCGAAGGAAGACCCGGCGGCGGGTTTTGCCGCGCACCGCGTCTGCGGTGCGCCCGAAAGAGCCGAGCCGAAACAGCGCAAAGCGCCTTCTCGGCGCTTTATCGGGGCTCTGGTGGCGGAAGCGCTTACGCACCGTGCAACACCCAGATGGTGGGCGAGGAACGACAGACTCGCGCCCAAAGAGTGCGCAGCCGACGGATCGGGGCGCTCTTTTGTCACCCTTCGCCCACAGCGGGAGAAAAGCGGGAGAAGAGCGCGTTGCACCAGCTGCGGAAGCGGCGCAGGCCCGAAAAAGAAAGGATCCGGAAGAGTCCGAAGGAAGACCCGGCGGCGGGTTTTGCCGCGCACCGCGTCTGCGGTGCGCCCGAAAGAGCCGAGCCGAAACAGCGCAAAGCGCCTTCTCGGCGCTTTATCGGGGCTCTGGTGGCGGAAGCGCTTACGCACCGTGCAACACCCAGATGGTGGGCGAGGAACGACAGACTCGCGCCCAAAGAGTGCGCAGCCGACGGATCGGGGCGCTCTTTTGTCACCCTTCGCCCACAGCGGGAGAAAAGCGGGAGAAGAGCGCGTTGCACCAGCTGCGGAAGCGGCGCAGGCCCGAAAAAGAAAGGATCCGGAAGAGTCCGAAGGAAGACCCGGCGGCGGGTTTTGCCGCGCACCGCGTCTGCGGTGCGCCCGAAAGAGCCGAGCCGAAACAGCGCAAAGCGCTCCCGCTGGCACGGAAGTGAAAGCAGCCCGTGGAGCCCGTCAGACTGCAAGGCCCATCGGGCTCACTGTTTGCTGATTGCTGATTGCTGGAATGCTGAAATGCTTTCAAGGGCCATCAAGGCTCTTCGGGGACGCTCATCTTCTAACCTTTAATTTTTAACCTTTAATTTTCAACTTTATCCACAACTTCTCCCCCTGGTCGGCATTGAGGGTTATGCGACAGAGGAAAGGGGCAGAAAGTGCGTTTCGACCTTTATTTACGGGGGTTTGCGAATGTGAGCCCGATATTCAAGCGCAAAATATCCGCTTTTGGCAACACGTTGTCAACTGGTTATCAACAAGCTGTGGTTGGGCTGCCAAGCAAGGCGATGCGGCGGGACCAGAATCCCTGAAGATCGCCCTTCAACGGCTCGGGCTTCCCGATGCCCGAGGAAACGCCATTGCGCTCGATGTCACGCACAAGCTCATTGATCCTGCGCAGGGTCTTCCTGTCCTGCATCTGCCAGTGGAGGTAGTCCTCCCAGCCTTGATCGGTCCAGGTCTTGCGCATGCTCAGGCCTCGATCAGGTCATGCTCCGTGACATGCCCGGCGCGCGCCTCGGCGGCCGAGTCGCGCAGATGCTTCATGTTGGCCTCGCAGTAGAACGGATCGGCGAAGAGATCGCAGTTGACCTTAATCTTTCCGGCGAGTTCCGGGTCCGGCGTCAGTGAACGCGCCTTCGCCTGAAGCGGCACGATCTGCGCGATGGGGTGACCATAGCGCAGAATCGTGACGGACTCGCGTTTCTCCTCGACCTCCGAGAGGACGCGGGAGAACTTCAGTTTGGCATCATAGACGCTCATGGTCATCGGCATGTCTGGTCTCCTTTCAGAAAACGGAACTAGTAAACCAAATCTTGGCCAGTTGGTCAAGTGCCGACGAGGGCCGTCGCCATAAAATGCGCCGGCAGGGGGTGGGGTTCAAAAAGGGGCGCAATTTTTTCTCACATTTCCCGCTTTGCGCGGCGGCGGCGGCTATGCTATACTAGACTTCATCATGAAACGCAAACTAGTGCTGTTGAGCCTTGGGCTCGTGTTCGCCGCGACGCTGTTCGCGGGCGAAAACCCGGCATATCCGAACTTCGGAATGCCCCGCGTGGAGGAGATGATGTTCCTGGTGCTGCAGATCGGCATCATCATCTTCGCCGCGAAACTAGGAGGCATGGTGGCCACGCTCATCAATCTGCCGTCCATCCTCGGCGAGCTGGCCGCGGGTATCGTGATCGGTCCGTGGGCGCTCGGCGGCATTGGGTTTGGCGACGGGATCTTCAAGTACGGCCTCTTCAACGGCGGTGCGCTGAAGCTGCTCAACGGCGCGGCGTATCTGGCGAACGGCGCGGCGGCGCCGGTGAAGGAGATGTTCGGCACGATGGCCGGCGGCGGTGTGATGTTCGACGCCACGAGCCCCGCGCTCTACGGCATCGCCACGCTGGCCTCCGTGATCCTGCTGTTCCTCTCCGGCCTTGAAACAAATCTGAAGCTGTTCATCCGCTATTCGTTCGTGGGCCTGATGGTCGGCCTTGGCGGCGTGATCGTGTCGTTCGTCTTCGGCGACCTGTGCGCGGTGTATCTGCTGCCGCACTTCTTCGACCACTTCGCGTATCTGCAGGGCCTGCCGCTCGCGGAGGCGATGACGAAGGAGGCGCCGCTCTACATGGGCATCATGTCGACCGCGACGTCGGTGGGCATCACGGCGCGCATCCTCTCCGAGAAGAAGCAGATGGACTCCGAGGAGGGCG